>JAATGX010000116.1 GCA_015688915.1 Desulfuromonadales bacterium | reverse complement strand
GCGCTGCCCGATATGGAGATCCGGGATTGCCGGCCGGTGGCCGACGACCTGGTCCTGACCTTTCACGATCCGGCCTATGTGGGCCGGCTGAAGGAGTTCAGTGCCTCGGACGAACCCCGGGCCGATTTCCGTTTCGGCCTGGGGGATGCGGATTGTCCGGTATTCAAGGGGCTTTACGAATGCGCCAGCCTCGGCGCCGGGGCGACCTTCGAGGCGGCACGCCTGGTGGAGGAGGAAGGTTTCGATATCGCCTTCAATCTTGCCGGCGGCTGGCACCACGCCCATCGGGCAAAGGCCTCGGGCTTTTCCTATCTCAACGACGCGGTGCTGGCCATCAACTGGCTGGTGGAGCGGGGGAGGCGGGTGGTCTACCTGGATCTCGACGCCCATCACGGCGACGGCGTGCAGGAGGGGTTCTACGCAACCGACCGGGTGTTGACCATTTCCCTGCACGAAAGCGGCATCTATTTTTTTCCCGGCACCGGTTTCGAGGACGAGATCGGCGAGGGACGGGGCAAGGGGTATTCGGTCAATGTGCCGCTGCTCGCCCACACCGACGATGCGCTCTACATGAAGGCCTTTGACGAGGTGGCCTACCCGCTGATCGCCGCCTATAATCCGGACGTGATCGTCACCCAGATCGGAGCGGACACCTTCCGCACCGACCCGCTCACCCGGTTGGAGATCACCACCCACAGCTACGGTTATATCATGCGCAAGCTCAAGGCGCTGAAGATCCCCTGGGTGGCGCTGGGGGGAGGCGGGTATGACCAGATGAACACCGCCCGTGCCTGGACCATTGCCTGGGCGATTATGAACGGTGTCGAGCTCAACCCGCGTCTGCCCGCCGCGTTCGTCCGAGAGATAGGGCCGCTGGGTTACCCTCACCGGTCGCTGCTGGACGCCATGCACTGGTCCGAGGAACATGATCGCGACCTGGCCCTGGCCGCGGTGGAAAAGAGTATCGCCCGAATCCGGGAAAGCATCTTTCCCGGCATCATTGGAACCTATGGCGCGACTTCCGGGGAATAGGCAACTGCTGGACGCGGCCGGCCAGCCGCTCCGGTCGCTCTCGGCCATCAACCGCCTGGCGCGGGCGGAGAAGGAGGCCATCTACGTCGGCCTTCTGCCGCAGCGCCTCAGGGAACTGCTGGGAGTACAGACAGAGTTGTCGCGCACTCCCTCCGGCGATCGCCTGGTGACCATCATCGCGCCGGAAGGACTGCCGCTGGTGAAGATCGAGGTCAAGGCCCGGCCGGATGACGACGATACGGTCTTTTTCCTGGAATTGTCGGATACCCAGTTTCACCAGATGGAGCTCTGCTTTTGCATCATCTGTGACCCAACCGCCGAACGTTTCGACGTGGACCGGGACGAGCAGGGGCGGATCAACTGGTTTGCCTCCCATGGCCGCAATATCCCCGAGGAGATGCGCTCCATGCGGGCCGGACTGTTCCCCAATCAGACACGCAGGGGATTGCGGCTGTTTGCCGAATTCTTTCCCTTGCTGGAGCGCCTGACCGATGCCATGGGCATGGAGATGATCGTGGCCGAACCGCTGACCTATGACAACGCCATTCGCTACGAAAAATACGGTTTCGATTATCTGCGGGGAAAACGCCTGATGCTGGAGATCGACCGGGAGTTTCAGCCGGGTGGGCGCTATGTTGCCCGGCTGGACGGTTCGACCGCCTTCCGTGCGCCGGGGATGGAGCGGACCGTGCGGGGCAGGAGCTGGGCCATCCACGATGGCATTATGGACGAGCCGTGGAATGAGGTCGAGATCTACAAGATGATTGGCGTACATGCGGGTATTGATACCTTTCCGGCGAGAGAGCAGGAGCAGAGATGAACAACGAAACATCGATTCAACCGACGCCGCTGGACGGCATCCGCTATTTCACGCCGCCTGCCGGTTATGTGCTCACCGGCCGCGACGGGAGGGTGGCAATTCCCTGGGACGGCAAGCCGCCCATCCCGCTGCTGGAGGAGGATTTTTCCGTTGCGGTGGAGAAGGGAGAGCCGGACTACGATATGGTGGGGCGCGGCATCTACCAGGTCCTGCGCCTCAACCCGGAGTGCAGCGGCGCCTCCCACTACGCCGGCATGCTGAAGGAGGCCTATCCCCATATCGTCTCCGAACTGGGGGGGCAAATCGTCATGCTGGACGCCCGGGAGGTGGATACCCCCTACCTGGACCGCAAGATCAACTTCCTCAAGATCATGACGCTGCTCGACCCGGCCAATGCCGGGCTCTGTCTCGAAATCGCCCGGACCTTCACCGACAAGGGTTCCCGTCTCTCGACCCTGCAGCAGGCCGTGACCAGTTGGTACGAGGCGGAGAAATTTCTGAAAAGGGCGCTGGAGCTGGACCCTGGTGATCGCCATGCCGCTTACGAATACGGCGAGGCGCACTACATGCTGGGCCGTTACGATCAGGCTGTCGAGGTGTGGGCGGCTGCGCTGCCCCTGTTGGAGGGCGGCGAAAGGGCCCGGGTCGAGGCGCGCATCGCCGCCATTCTGGCGGGAAAACTCCCCCGGGTGCCGCCGCTGGACTATCTGACCGCATTGTCGGTGGCGGTGGAGGAGCATCACGCCGGGCGCAACGACGAGGCGGCCGCCATTATCGAGGATGTGCTCGGCGACCCGGTCTTCAGCGAACAGTTCCCGGTCGATCAGATTTATTACCTGCTGGGGACCTGCTACCGGGAACTGGGTATGATGAATGAAGCCGCAGAGGCTTTCAAAAGGAGCTGAGCATGTTCGGATTCAGTACGGCTGACTGGATATTTTGCGCTTTCGTCATGGTCGTCATCTTCGTCTGCATTGCCGTCAGCGCCATGATCCAGAAGAAGAGGAAGGACGATGGGTCCTGACCGTTGCCAAGGAGAGGTTGCCATGGAAGAAGATATCGAACACGATAGCGAAGAGCGCCGCCCCCTCCCCATGGTCCTGCTCGGGGGCTTGTACCTGTTCTTTTTCATGTTGACCATGTCCACGTTCGGCGATCCTTTTCCCTTCCTGGGAACCATCCATCAGGGGAGGGTGGCAGAGACGCTGGTGTTCATCGACAGCATGATCTGCCTGTATCTTTTTCTGGGGCTGATGAAGCGGCAGCAACTGACCTGGTACCTGCTGATCGGTTATAACACCTTTGAAGCGGTAAATACCCTCGTCAATTTACGGTATATCACCGACGCGGAGCTGGAAAAGGTGCTGGGGCAGAGGGTCGATTCCCAAGGTCTGGTTGCCAACAACATTTCGGTCATAGTAGCCATCATCCTGCTGACTGTCTTCATTTACCGTCATCGGGTATACTTCACCAACCGGTCAAAATATCTGTTTTGAGAGTGTGCGGCATGGATACTGCATTACAAGGCAATAATAGTGGCCCGGCCAAAGGTGTTTCCGTACGCATCGAAAAGCTCAACAAGTCGTTTGGCGACCACCACGTACTCAAGGATATCACTCTGGATATCCGGGCCGGGGAAACCTTCTCCATCATCGGTCCCTCCGGCACCGGCAAAAGCATCCTGTTGCGGCATATCATACGGCTGGAGACGCCCGACAGCGGCCAGGTATTCGTCAATGGCGACCCGGTCTTTACCGGTGGCGCGCCGTCGCTCCGATCGTACCGCAGCAGCATGGTATTCCAGTCGTCGGCCCTGTTCAACTCATTGACCGTTGGCGAAAATGTGGGGCTCTGGTTGCGTGAACATCGTGTCTGCCCCGAACCGCGCATTCGCGGGATCATTGCCGAAAAGCTGGCGATCGTGGGGTTGGAAGGGACGGGTCACCTCCGCACGTCGGAACTGTCGGGCGGTATGAAAAAGCGTGTGGCCATAGCCCGTTCGCTGGCAATGGAACCGGATCTGGTTCTCTACGACGAGCCGACTGCCGAGCTTGATCCGATTACCACCGATGAACTGGCGGAGACTATTGTCTCCCTTCGGACGAGGACCGGCAACACCACAATCATCGTGACCCATGACCTGAACTTCGCCCTCTACCTGTCGGACCGCATCGCCATGATGCACCAGGGGGAGATTGTCGAGGTGGGAACACCGGCGGAGATCAGAGAGAGCGGCAACCTGATCGTGCAGCGCTTCATCCGCACGACTACCAAAGGCCTCCACGGGGGCTGACGCTTCGTTGAGAGCGGGAGAGGGAGAGGTGGAAGTGAAAGGCGTTCATAGTCCGATCAGTCTTCCGAGAGTCTTTCCGGCCCTTTTTCTCGTCGTTGCCGTGACAACGGCATTTCTTTCATTGTTCCCGCTGTGCTGCCACGGGGGCGCCACCAAGGTCATCGCCGCCGTGATGAGCAGTGACCAGCCGCGCTATCGCGATGCGCACCGGGCCTTCATCAAGTCGTTGGCGGCACGTGGCTACACGTCGGCCAACACCGAGATTTCCCTCCACTTCCCCAATCCCGATTCACTTTCCTGGACCGCCATATTCCATAAGATAACGGCCTGCCGCCCCGATCTGATCGTTGCCTACGGTGCTCAGGCTTCCCTGGCGGCCATGAAGGAGATCGAGGGGGTGCCGATCGTATCTGTCGACATGTACGCCGCCGAGCCTCCCATGAGCGGCACCTGCGGCGTCAGTTCACGGGTGTCCATGATCTCCCTGCTTAAAACGCTTCAGGACATCGGGCCTTACCGCCGGATCGGCATCGTTCTCAATGCCCGTGAAGTCGGTTCACAGCGCCAGGCGGAGGATATCAGAAAATACGCCGCACAGCTCGGCATGAGTACTATCGAGGGCAACGTACTGTCGGTTACCTCCGTTGACAGTGTCCTCACCTCCCTGCTGGACAGGGTGGATGTGATCATTGCCGTTACCGAAAGCAGTGTCGTCTACCGGCAGTTTGACCGGATCATTGCCCGTGCCAGGGCCCGCAAAATACCGGTTGTGGCTGCCATGCCCAACGCCGCTGACCGGGGGGCGCTGCTTTCCCTGGAGATCAACCCCCAGGAACAAGGGCATCTGGCGGCCGAGATCGTCACGCGCATTCTGGAAGGTGCCCGTGTGGAACATCTCTCGCTCCTCACTCCACGGCAGGTCGGCCTGGTTATCAGTTTACCGGTTGCCCGTGAAATGGGGATCATCATACCAGGCCCGGTTCTGGGCAATGCAACCCGGATAGTGAAGTAGACGGTTTTTTGTTTCATGGCAGTATCTGTGGGTGCACAGGTGCTTAGTGGGATTCGAGCGGATAGTGAAGTAGACGGTTTTTTGTTTCATGGCAGGGTAGAAATCGGTTATAATACGAAGCTTATGGGCAGAATACTGCTAATTGACGATTATCCGGCCTTCACCGACTTCCTGGCCGGCTATATCGGGGACAGCTATCCGCTTTTGCAGGTGGATATCTGCAACAACCCCATAGTCGCCCTGCAGTGCATCAAGACCACTGTCTATGACTTGATGCTGATCGACCTGGAGATGCCGACCATGGATGGGCTCAAGCTGTTGAGCTTTGCCACCCAGACCGGAATGGACAAGAACCGGATCGTGATCCTTTCGGGACGGGAGGCCGATTTTCTGCACAAGCTCTGTCCCATGGGGACCTGCCTGGCGGTGCTCAACAAATTCGAGGCGCGCCAGAAGGCGGTTCTGGACATGATCTTCAGTTCCCTGCAAAAAAAGGCCGGCGGCCCGCCGGTTCCAAATCAAGGCGGCGGGAATTGAGGCGGAGAAGGCGTACGGCAGTGCGTTGAGAGGCCGAGGACGGGCCAACGCAGTAGGCGCCTTGATCTGGAATCGGCATAACCTTTCACGGCAATGATCTGATGGGAAAAAAGAGACAACAACCGAATCCTCCGAAACAGCCCTTATTCAAAAGCACACCCTTCAGTGCCTTGAAGGCGGTGGCTATTCCTTTATCCGCACCGCCGCCCCGGAAACCGGAACCCTCCGACACGGTTGCGCCCCCGGCCGCGAGCAATGAAGCTGACAATGACCTGTTTCTTCAAGCCATGGGTGGTGTCAGGCCGCTGGGCGCGGATCAGTCGGCGGTTCGCCCCGTGGCACGGGCGGATAAACCGGCGCATGCGGCCCCCGCCACCCCCGTGGTGGATGAGGTCAATCCCGCCGAGCAGGAGGCCTTTGCCCAAGCGATTGGCCAGTTGAAGTTGGATGTGACCTTTAGCGACAGGTTTCCCGAGGAGAGCGAACTCAAGCCGCTCGGCGCCAATCGCCTGCGTCAGTTGAAGAAGGGGATCATCCGCGTGGACCGCCAGCTTGACCTCCATGGCCTGACCCGTGGCGAGGCGCTTGAGGCCTTACGGCGTTTTCTGCATAATGCCCGCGTCCATGGGGAAAAGGCCGTGCTTGTCATTACCGGCAAAGGGCTTAATTCGCCGGGTGAGCCAGTTCTGCTCCAGGCGGTATCCTCCTGGATGCGTGATGCCGGAAAGGCGTACGTGCTGGAATTTGCCCCGGCGCCGCGTGAGATGGGGGGCGGCGGTGCCTTTGTGGTTTTTTTGCGGGAGTGAGTTTTACTCCGACCACTCATCATGCGCATATAATAAAAATGGGACCACATAGGGTCCCATTTTCAACTGAACTGGCAGGGCCTCTTTTTACTTCTCAACCCGTATGCCCGGAATGAAATGTATCGACTCGAACGTCCTTTTAAGGGTCTTGCTGCTGAAGTTCATCAGCGCCGGCGTATCCGGGTATTCAATCTTATCACCTACCGCAACCTTTGTTTCGGGAAGCGCCAACCATGTTTTCTGTCCTTTATCGTCGGCTGTCTCCACATAGGTGTAGCCTCCAGAGTTCATGGTTTGGGTCACCTTGCCCTTGTGGCCGATGCCTGCGGGAATTTCCTGGGCCTTCATGCCGGCATGGGGGTCACCACCGGAGGGGGCGGCGGGCATCTGGCCCTGCTGTGCAGGCCCCGCTTCAGTCTTGGGTTTGTCCTGGCACCCGGTTGCAAGAGCGAGTATGGCAATGGCAAGAAGTGTTAAGATGGTTTTTTTCACGTAGAACCTCCCGTTCTTTTGTTCAGTGAAATTATCATACCGGGATTGATAATCCAAGGGAAAAGGCAGCGCAGGTCGTGCGGGTAAAGCCATGGTGAGTTCGCAGACAGACCTGATATTCAGAAAAAAGGAGGTTTCACATGAAAAAGAACATTTACGGGAGTATCTTCTTCCCGGCCATCCTGTGCAGGAGGCCGGAACAGATATGTTTTGAGGACAAGGGGATGAGGAGATGCTGATACGAGCTGTAATCTGGATGAACCTGGCCCTGGTCTTCTACACGTGGGCAGTATTCAGTGGCCGAAGACAGGGGTTACACCGAAAACACCTGATTATCTTCGGGATCGGCCTCCTCTGCGATTACCTTGGTACCCACCAGATGAACCTGTTCGCCCAAGCCTATGGCAAGGCTCCCGAATGGCACAACATCACCGGCATCGCCTCGTTGGTTGGGATGGCTTTTCACTTCCTGCTGGCGCTGGTCGCCTCGCTGGCCAACAAGGCCGAAGCGGTTAACCGTGTCTTTCATCGCGTCAGTCTGAGTATCTACACCTGTTGGCTGATTGCCTTTTTCAGCGGCGCCATCTCCGGTATGATGCGCATGAGGGGATGAAAAGACTTGATGAGGGATGAGAGCTTTTCTCATCTCTCATCCCTCATCCCTCATCAGTTTTTGGAAGTACAAACCAGACGCGTGTTCCGCTCGCATCGCTTTCAGCGCCTACCGTGCCGCCGTGGGCTTCGACAAGTTCCTTGACGATGGCCAGCCCGATGCCCGCACCACCGGCATCGCGGGAGCGCGAGCGGTCCGCACGGAAATAGCGTTCAAACAGGTACGGGATATCCTTTTCCGCGATCATGGCGCCGCTGTTGGCAAAGACGATCTGTATGCCGTGCGCGGTACGCTGCGCCGAGATCGTGACGCTTCCTCCCCGCGGCGTGTATTTCCAGGCGTTGTCGGCCAGGTTGCGTATCGCTTGCAGCAGTTTGTCGCGGTCTGCCGTCACCAGGTCGCTGGCCAGATCAAGGCGCCATTGCACATCAATCTCCTTTTCCTGGAAATTCGGCCGGTACAGGTCCATGATCTGGCCGAGCAGTTCGTGGAGGGAAAGTTCCCGGCAATCGAGAAACGCCTTGGCGGCATCAGCCCTCGCCAACTGCTGGAGATCGTCGACCAGGTTGACCAGGCGCAGAACTTCCTGTTCGAGCATCCGAAAGTGTTCCGGGGTTGGAGGGATGACCGAGTCGCTGAACCCCGCCAGGTAGCCGCGCAGGTTGGTCAGTGGAGTGCGCAGCTCGTGGGATATATCGGCTACCTTGTTCTTGCGCAGCCGCTCGATCGTTTCCAGGTTCTCGGCCATGTGGTTGAAGGCATCGGCAAGCTGCCCCCCTTCATAGCGTGACACCGTGTTGACGCGCTCGGAATAGTTGCCGTCGGCGACCTTTTTGGTGATGGCGGTGATTTGCAACAGGGGGTGCAGGACCCATGTGGTCAAAAGGTAGGTGAAAAAAAGGGTGAAGACGAGCGCGGCGAATAGTCCCCAGAACAGATAGCTGTGGATCGCTTCAAGAAACCTGGCATGGGCATCAATCGGCGCGATGTGGAATGTTCCCGCAAGTTCTTTGTAATACTCCGCTGCCCGCCGATCCACGGCTTGCCAGACCGCCAGCGCAAAAATAGCAAAGATCGGGACGATGTGGCCGATTAACAGCTTCCAGAGCAGCCTCTGTCGCATGGAGCACCTCCCTCATCTTTCATCTATTTTCCTCGTCACTGAAAGAATAGCCATGGCCGCGCACCGTCAGGATGAAGCGGGGCCGGGAAGGGTCGTCCTCGATTTTCTGGCGGAGTTTGCCGATGTGAACGTCGATGACCCGGTCGATGACCGCCTCACTGTTCTGATAGCACTGGTTGAGGAGTTCCTCGCGGGAAAATGCCCTCCCGGGGGAACGCATCAAGGCATGCAACAGCTTATATTCCCACGATGTCAGGGTAACGAGTCTGCCGTCGCGGGTTACCCGGTGCTTCCCGGGATCCAGCTCCAGTCCGGCAAAGGAGAGGACTGCCTCGGCAACGGGCGCTGCCGGCCTGCTGCGGCGTAGGATCGCCTTGACCCGTTCCACCAGTTCCCGGGGGCTGAACGGCTTGACCACGTAATCATCGGCGCCCATGGCCAGCCCCGCGACCCGGTCGACCTCCTCTTCCCGCGCCGTAAGCATCAGGACAGGGACCTCGGAACTACTCCGCAGTGCCCGGCAAATCGCCCAGCCGTCCAGATTAGGCAGCATGACGTCGAGGATGACGAAAACCGGGTCGCACGCACCGGCGGTTTCGATAGCCTGTCCGCCATCATGGACCACCACCGTCGAAAAGCCTTCCCGCTCCAGATACGTAGCAACCAATGCGGCCGTATTGCGGTCGTCTTCCACGATCAACACAGTACCTTGATTGCCGATGGACGGGTGCATTCAATTTCTCCGAAAGCCGATATGAAAACTCATCTCTCAAATGCCATGGGCAGGCCTGAACGCCGCCAGGCCGCCATATGACCGGCAAGCAGCGTGACGTTGCGAAACCCCAGCAGGCCGAGCAATGCCTTGCCCATCATGGCGCGGGGACCGAGTTCGCACAGCACGACCATCTCGACATGTTTATCCCGCGGAAGCGGGGCAAGCCCCAACATGATTTTCCAGATCGGAGCGTTGATAGCTCCGGGAATATGGCCGGCCCGGAACTCGAATCCGGTCCGGACATCAACCACGAGCGGAGACTGTTCGCGCGCTATTTTGTCCGCAAGCTCAGCAGGCTGCATGGATGCTCCATTGTGCCGCTACTTGAATTTCCTCTTCATTTCTTCCATCTTGGCCGGAATTTTGCCCAGCATGCCGATCCCCAGTTTCTTCATGACAAAGGGGCTTGCCATGAACAGCTTGGTGATGCGCATCAGGTAGTCTCTCTTGAACGTGGCCTTCATAGTCATATATTCCATGATCTTGCCCATGTAAAAACGGCGGTAGCCATCGGCTATGGCGACTTCAACCTGCAACATGCTCATGTGGCGCGGCTCCAGGACAGGATCGACCATGTTGTATCTCCCGTAATCATGAACCCGGATAAAGGGTTTGAGGTCCGCGTACCCGTCTGCATACGGCCAGGGGGTGAAGGTGAAAAAGTTGGCGATATCCGGGTTGTAGTGTTGGGCCAGTTGCATGGTTTTTTTGATGCTGTCTGAAGTCTCGTCGGGAAACCCTACCATGAAAGAGGCCTCGGAGACTATCTCCTGCTCACGAAGGATGTCGAAAACCGGTTTGATCTCTTCCAGAACCATTTCTTTTTTCATGGCATCCAGGGCAGCCTGGTCGGCTGTCTCAATTCCGAGGGAGATGTAGATTATTCCCGCCTTGCGGTACTTCCCTATGATCTCCCTGTCCCGCAGGATGTCTGCAGGCCTGGTTTCCATCAAAAGGTAAATCGGCAGGTTCTTCGAAATGAGCGCATCGAGCAGGGCTTCCCAACGCACCCGGTTTCTGGTGGGATATTCGTCGGTAATCATAAAGACGTTTACGTGGTGCGTGGCATGCAGATATTCCAGTTCGTCGGCCACCTTCTGCGGATCACGGGCACGCCAGGACTGTTCCCAGAACGTCTGCTGGGAACAGAAGGTACAATCATGATCACAGCCTCGGGAGGTGCTGATTGCCCCCAGTCGCGAGCCGGGAATTGCCAGACAGGTGTAGTCTTCCCACTCAAGGAGATCCCACGCTGCCGGAAGATCATCAAGGCTCTCCATGAAGGCGCGCTTGCCGGTCTTGACAACCATGCCGCCCCGCCGGAAGGCAATACCGGCAACCGTTGCCGGGTCGCCACTATCCTCCAGCACCTCCAGCAGATGCCGGAGCGTGACCTCTCCCTCGCCGATGACGATATAGTCCACGGCGATTGAGGTTGCAAACACCTCTTCATACATGAAGGTCGGGTGCACACCACCAAGTATGGTTACGGTTTCTGGCCTGATTTTTTTGGCCAATTCCAGGGTTTTGACGGCGTCGTTGATGGTAGAGGTAACGGCAGTGGAGGCTACGTAATCCGCCATGGATTCGCGAAAACGCTGCTCTATCTGGGAATAGACATGCCCTTTGGCCATGGCATCGTAGATTTCCACATCCAGTTTTGCCTGGCGGGCGACACCGGCAAGATAGACCAAACCGAGGGGAATCCAGCGCCCGGCAATTTCATCCACGCCACTATGATAGGGGGGAGTTACAAACAGGACTTTCTTAAGGTCTACGGCGGTTTTTATTTGACATCTCCCTTGAAGTTCAATAGGTTACATTGCTTGCATGCGCTCGATACCTGTTTCGAATGCTAACATGGCATAGCGTTAAAATCCAGCCATCTCCAGTGCACTCATCCCTGGCACCATCAGGAACAACGGTCACGGCAGCAGGAATGAATCCGGGGAAATAATGGTCAGTTTGTTGAGAACATGATATATCATCAAAACATTTTTGATTGTTCCCGAAATCCAAACGTGACAAGCACGTTGAAGCACACGGAGTCTGCACGTGATAAACGGAAAAAAAGTGATTGTGGTGCTTCCTGCATATAATGCGGAGAAGACCCTGGAGAACACGTGGCGGGAAATTCCCCCCGAGGTGGACGACATTGTGCTGGTGGATGACTGCAGCCGGGATAACACGGCTGAACTGGCACAGAAACTGGGGATATTCACGGAAGTCCACAAAACCAATACCGGTTACGGCGGCAACCAGAAGACCTGCTACCGCATCGCATTGGAAATGGGTGCAGACATCGTGGTCATGGTCCACCCCGATTACCAGTACACGCCGCGGCTGGTTACCGCCATGGCCGCGATGATCGCGTATGGCGAGTTTGATGCCGTGCTTGCCTCCCGCATCCTGGGTGTGGGGGCGCTCAAGGGGGGGATGCCGTTCTACAAGTACGTTGCCAACCGTTTTCTGACCTTGGTGGAAAACATCTTGTTGGGTCAGAAATTTTCCGAGTATCACACCGGTTATCGGGCCTTTTCACGGAAGGTTCTCGAAAAACTGCCGCTGGACGCCAATTCGAACGATTTTGTTTTTGATAATCAAATGATCGCACAGATGGTCTGGTTCGATTTCCGGGTCGGTGAACTTTCCTGCCCCACCAAGTACTTCGAGGAAGCCTCTTCCATCAATTTCCGTCGAAGCGTCATCTACGGTCTGGGGGTGCTGGGGACGGCGCTGCTGTTCAGGCTGAACAGGTGGGGGCTGGCGGCATCACCTTTGTACCGGCAGTAGAAAGAATCGACAGGTAATGCCCGACTTCCGGAAACTACTCGGCTACTGGCCTCTCATCATCGCCCTTTTCATTCTGATCGTGTACGGCAACACCCTGAACCACGGGTTTGTCTGGGACGACACCGACATCATCGTTGAAAACCCTCAACTGGCAAGCCTGTACAACATCCCGTCGCTGTTTCTCTCCGAAGACAGGATTGAAGGCGCTACCGGTTACTACCGGCCATTAACGTACGTTTCCTTTGCCATTGACCGTGCCATCTGGGGAGTGAATCCGGTCGGTTTCAACATGACCAATCTCCTGCTCCACATCCTGGCCGCGCTCCTTTTCTATCTGATCATACCGTTTTTAAAGTTAATCGTCTAAGTGGCCACCAATCAATCAAAAGTAATATTACAGAGATAGTTACCAGCACTAGTTTTGCCATGAGACCGAGTGCATGTAAGAAAAGGCTGAAACCATATAATAAAGCCTTGCGACGTATCGCACATTCACACAAGGATTGTTAGTAACATACTCTGTATCATCATGATTTATGAATTCATAATTGCCAAACCTGATGATAAATAACCACAGTTATGACAAAAAGTACTTTATCACTCCAATGTTATTTGACATACAACATCGTTCTTCCATATTTTTACGATGTGACAGTTTATTTAGCCTTTACAAAATAGCTGTGGCTGCCACCGATCATTAACTTATCATCGTGGACTTTAATATAAACGGTTTTCTTATCAGCTTCGATAACCTTCAAAGTTTCGTTATCCGTGATTGACCAACTGAATAGAGGGCCCTTTTTACCATAAGAGACTATATAGCCCTTTTTATTATTCAAAAATGTTGCCTGTACAGCGGCGTCTTCTGATCCCCAGATACCAACGATATAATCCTGGGTTATCTGTTTTGGGGCGGTTCGAGGGCTATCAGTTTTAACTGCGGCGGCCTTAGGTCTCGCTTCTTCTTTTGCGCAGCCAAACAACACGGTGATCACTATTAATACCAAGCAAACTCGTCTTTTCATTCATTTGTCCTTTCTTTAAGTTCGAGTGAGGTCTACGCGACCAATATATCCCATAGTATCATTTTGAACATAAGATATTGAAGGCTTCCGCTTCTTTATTATCATGTCTGGCCAAGCGATACTTACCCACCCGGTTGTATTTTCCCGATGTCGAGCATATCCAACAGGTTGTGGAATAGACTGTTATGGCTGCGTTCCCGGCCTTCGGTTCGGGAATACGCCGTCACCATATCATTTATGCCGCCCCTGACAAACAACATCTCCCTCCTGGGAAAGAACACACGCACAGGCAGCCAATATAGGAGGGCAATTCCATACAAGGAAAGTGCACCCCAGATGAAATACACACCGTAGTCCTGAATGAAATCAGTCAGAACCATGCGTCGGTAATCGGGAAAGGCGATACAGTAGCCCTCGCGGTTCAGTTCGCCCCCTCCGGGAAGCACACCGGAAAGCACAACATCCTTATCCTTTGATAACTTGACATTGAACACCATACGCCCGGTTATATAGGGATCGAGGCCATCGTCAGGTTCCGCAAGGCTTGTTACAAGCTTGTATGGCGATTCCGGAATCTGCACTTCCGCCTCTTTTCCCGCCGGATACATATTGAGGACCGCGTGCTTTTCGAACGTGCCGTGCATGTCGGGCGCTGAAAACCGCACCAGGAGGGCAATGCCCAGATACCGTGGGTAGACGAAGGAGCCCTGATATAATCCCGGCGGATAGATGCCAAACGATGCCTGTCCGCCACCCTGTCCAGAGGGGGCGACATCAATAGTCAAACGTTTCGAGAGGATTGTCCCTTTCCCGTTTTCCAATCTGATCCGTTCGACGATGCCACCGTCTTGTGAGAGTCCCGGCATCGGTTCGCCCTCGATAACCGGCCCGCGGTAGGATGTCCTGAAAATCAGACTGATGAATATCCCGCTATAAAGACACAATGTAGCGAGAAGGAAGATGAGACGCGCTGGAGCGTGTGTGATGCCGCGCCATGCCGCAAGACGGTTCTCCTCCTTGCGGATAGTATAGCCTTGGGTACGTATGGTTTCCTCTATGCCGTCAAAAGGGGCTGCAGTCTCAAGTTCAACGGCTTCATCGAACAGGCTGGCTCCGTCATGAGACGGATCGCCCGTACTGATCTGGTATCCGCTGCGAAAGCAACGTATTTCCTTGATGAGGCGTGCCAAGCTTGCAATGGGTAGCAGTGCCAGAAGCAGTACGAGTATTCCATTACGGCGAACCAGTTCCATCAGGACGATTAGCGCATCGTCGGTGATAAAGGCAATCCCGATGTATACCAGCACAAATATCCCGATGACCGACGGGCAAGTGAACGGAGAGGAGATCAGGTTCCAGCAGAGGCGCGGCAGACGTTTCATTTCCCGGCCCCCTTGACCTTTGTCGTTGTTTGAACCGTATTGTCCCACTCGTTCATCAGCGTTACTGCATTTATGTGAACGCCATCATCCTTTTCTGAAAATGCAAGCGGCACCGGATTGCAACCGCCAGACCTTCCGACTGTGTCCAGCGGGATGAGTGTCTTGCAGTAATAGCAGATTACCGTCCCTTCGGCCTGGCCGTAGCCGTCGGGCTTGCAGATGGCGCAAGCATCGAGAACAACTGTCAACTTCCCTGATGGTCCCATGATAATGAAGAATCGGGCTTCTTTTCCCCCCTGCCTGAAGAGATATTTGTGTAGTTTGCCATCTTCCAGGTCAATATCTCCCTTGCGGGGAATGAAAATGTCCCCGACCGGGGTCGCGGTCACCACTATCGGTTTCGGGTCCCAGTACTCCACGCTCGGGACGCAACTTCGGTAGACAGCCGCCGTCAATACCAATACGGCAAGCAGCGCAGGAATGAGGCGATAGCGGCGGATGTGGATAAAGACCGCCAAAAGGCGTCGGCGTTCCGCCCCCTGCCTGATATGGGCGACGGAAGGGAGCGGTTCGAACTGTATGGCGTACACAATGAGTAGCAGCGGCGTAAACCAGATGACGAGCGCTCCCCAGAAGCCGATTTCCTTGCCGAAGAGAACGCCGATATATTTCCAGAGGTTGCTGCGAATAAATACATGGTCCGGGATTAGCATCGATTCCATGAACTGGTGGACAAAATCATGTGCGAACTTCATCACCTTCATGGTCAAGGGTGCAAACAGATCGAGGCGTAGCGAGAGAGAAGAACCGTACAAGAGCAGTGCGACAACAACCGCCGCAAGGGAGGGGCCACCGACAATAAACCATTCCGGTATTCGTTTCTCGACAGCACCGGCATAAGATGCCAGCGCCCCCCCCACCAGGATAAGTGCCAGATAGGGCGCTAATGATGTCCCGGAACCGGAAAGACGAGAGGCGGAGACGGCCCCGGCCATGCACCCTGCGAGACAGGCGCACATAACGGTAAAGCCTGTTCCTTCAAAATACGTCGTTCTCTTCCAGAACGGTCGGTAGGCGGCCATGACAGCCACTCCCCAGAGCAGCAGCAGACTCACCCCCAGACCGCCTCTGATGATGCCGAAAGCCGATTCCGGGGGCAATAAGCGGAACAGGACCAATGCTCCCAGTGCCCCGAGCGCAAAGCCGCCGCTTCCCGAGATTATTACCATGAGGCGGCCGGCGTGAAAACCGCGCACGAGAAACAGGGCAATTACCGCCCATGAGACTGCATGTGGAATGAGCTTAATCACAATCATCGGCTATTCGCCCGCTCGTCGCGCACCAGCACGCCGTCGTCCAGGTAGATGGTCCGGTCACCCCAGGCGGCGACCTCCTGGTTGTGGGTCACCATGATAACGGTGAAACGCTCCTCACTCCGCAGTTCTCTGAGAAGCTCCATGACCATGATGGTGCTCTTGTGATCCAGGTTTCCGGTCGGTTCGTCACCCAGTAACAGCTTTGGACTGTTGATGATCGCCCGGGCAATGCAGACCCGCTGCTGCTCTCCACCCGAAAGCTCCCCCGGCCGGTTCTTCAGGCGATGTCCCAGCCCAACCCGTTCCAGGGCCGACCGGGCTTCGGCCTCGTCGGGAACGCTGTGGAAATACTGGGCCATCATGACATTCTCCACCGCCGTCAGATAGGGGACAAGGTGGTGCTGCTGAAAGATTATCCCGATGAATTCCCTGCGGAAGCGTGCCAAGCCGTCCTCGGTGAGTGCCAGCAGATCTTCTCCACCAACGCTCAGGGATCCGGCGCTGGGCCGGTCAAGCCCCCCGACCAGGTTCATGAAGGTACTCTTTCCGGAACCGGAATGTCCCATCACCGACAGCCATTCTCCTTCCGGCACCTGCACGTCAAGGGGCTTCAGGGCGCAGATATCTCCGTAACTGCGGGTAAGGCCGGTGGTTTGTATAATGTTTGCAATCATTAAAAAACCTTTCCAGAAGAATTCAGGAGTCAGGGGTCAGGAGCCAGAATAAAAAACATTCTGAATTCTGACTCTGAATTCTGGATTCTGAAAATTTCTACTCCCCTCTCAGACTTCGTACCGGGTCAAGTTTAAACACCGACACCATCGGCCCTAGACTCCCCAGCAGGGCCAGAAAAAGACTTACCCCCAGAGAGATACCGGCGAACCAGGGGATGAAGTCGGCAGATGCGGAAAATACTGTTCTGGTAATGAACTGGGCAATGACACTGCCGATGAGGTACCCCGCGCCCCCCCCCAGTATGCCCAGCAAGGCCGCCTCACCGCAGAAGATCAGCATCACTTCCCAGCGGGTGCCTCCCATCGCCTTCATAAGTCCGATCTCCTTGCTTCTCTCCAACACTGTCGTGCTCATGGTACCGGTCACACTACTGCCTGCCGAGACCAGCACCACTGCCGTTACCATGACCATCAGCAGCTTGACTTTGGCAAGCAGCCCCTCCGAAGTCCTAGCCGTCTGACGCACTTCATTGACCTTTGCCGTCGGCAAGAGCCGTTGCAGGGCAGCAGCGCTCGTTTTGAGACTGTTGCCTCCGGCGGTCACCATGAGCCGAACCAGGGTAAGT
>JAATGX010000283.1 GCA_015688915.1 Desulfuromonadales bacterium | reverse complement strand
GTCTGGCGCACCACCCCGTCACCCACGCAGATTGCGGATGCGATCGGCCCGGATACGACCATCCAGCCCCTGCTGATTCCGCGTGACTTCACCGATGGACTGCTGCAGGCGTATTGGCGACGCCCGGCGGCCTACCTGGACCCCGAAGTCCGCAGGGGCATGTCGAGCTTTCATCTGCTGGACCCGGCCGTCGTCGATGCGGCGATGGCGCAGCTGGACGACGATCTGCGCGCCGGCCGCTGGGACTCCCGGCACGAGCAATTGCTTCAGCGCGAGGAACACGACGCCGGCTGGCGGTTGATCTACAACTGAGCGCAGGTGCTCAGCGCGGGTCAGCGGCGATTTCGTCAAGCAGCGCCGCGAGTTCGACGGGGGCCGAGCGCGCCATGTTGTGACCCGTATCGAGCCGCACGACCCGCCTGGCTCCCACCGCTTCCGCGGCCCGGCGGCATTCCTCCGAAAGGGCCATCTCCACCACCTTGGCCGACAGGATCGGCTCGTGGCCATGGACCACCACGTTGACGCTCTCCGCCTCCAGCACCCCCAGGTTGGCCTTGACCGCCTTGATGGTGGGCGTCCCCAGCAGGATGTCCTGCAACTCGGTGGCGATCAGCGAGCCGCCCCAACCGTCGGACAGGGAGCAGCGCACCGACTGGGCCACCAGGGAGAGCGGATCGTGGTCGCAGCCGAAATGGGTGCGGTGCAGGATATCCACCGCCTCCCGGTCGATGGCCCGGGGAAGGAAACCGGTCCTGGCGCCGGTGGTCTTGTAGAGGGTCTCTTCCAGATCCTTGAGCCGCTGGAAGCGTTTCTTGGGCATGTATTTTTCCATGAACACGATCGGCTCTTCACCCTGGTTGCCGAAACAGTCGATGGCCACGGCCGCCACGTCACCCGCCACCTCCAACAGCGACCGCCCGGTGGTGGGGATGCCGAGCCGGGCCGCCACGGCCAGGAGCTTTTCCGGGTCACTGATGTGGTAATCCGTATTGGTTCCGTCGGCCACGGCCTTGAGCAACAGGGCTACCTTGCGGCCGTGGTCCGAGTGGGAGGAGGAGCCCACGGCCGCCATGCGGGCCAGGTTGCGGGCCACGATGGTGTCGGCCGTGGCGCCGCACACGCCGCGGGTCGGGCCCTCGCCGAAGGGATCGATGCGGCACGGCCCCATGGAGCAGATCCGGCAGCAGGTCCCCAACTGTCCGTAGCTGCACTGGGGCTGCTGCTTCTCAAAGCGTTCCCAGATGGTGGCATACCCCTCCCGATCGGCGATCCGCAGCATCTCCACGGCCGCCGGGTCGGCACTTCGCTTGTCCTGTCCATTGTGTGCCGTGTCCATACGTTCCTCCTCGAAAAAGATGTTCCGATTATCCCCAAAAAAAGCAATTTATCCACGAAGGGCATCGTTTAGGATTAATCGTTCACATGTTGTATACGGCACCGGAGGGAGATGAAACAGCGGGATATTGCCGGAGGTGGTTCGGGCTTGTGAAGGGTGGGAAATGCGAGGTGAACGGCGGGAATCTACTTCAGCCCGAGCTCCACCAGGAACTCCTGCAGCTTGTCCCGGCTAACCGGCAGGCGAATCTCTCCATCGGCCGCCTCGACCGTGCATTCATGGCGGTCCCGGTGCACTTTGCGCACCTTGGCGATATTGACCAGGAAGCTGCGGTGGATGCGGAAGAACATCTCACTGGAGAGGCGCTTCTCGATGGCGCCCAGGGACATGTCGCAGTGAAACTCGCCCGATTCGGTGCAGGCCGTGGCGTAGATGTTGTCCGCCTTGAGAAAAACGATCTCCTCCGGTTTGAGCAGATGGATCTCGCCGCGGGACGTGACCGGAACCCTGGTCAGCTTCCGTTCGGCCGAGATAAAGGGGGTGATATCGTAGAACAGGGCGCAGATCTTGTCGTCGGAAGGTTCCCGCTCCGCCAGGGAGACCAGCTTGACCAGCAGGTAGCGGTCCCGCCCCTCGCTGGTGATGAACTTGAGGGACAACGGGATATGCCGCCGGGCCTGGCGGGCCAACCTCAGCGTCTCCGCCACCTTGCCACGCACCTCTTCGCGGTGCAGATCGAGCAGTCCCCCCGCAAAGACCTGCTCACGCGGGACGTTGCCGAAGATCAGGAAGATCATGCCGCTGACCGAGGCAACGGTCAGGTCGCTGTTGAGGATCACGACCCCCGGCTCCATCTGCTCGATCATGTTGATGAGGGTACGACTCATGGCTTCTTCTCCCTGTTAGGCCGGATTCCGCGTGTGCGCCTTGGGATGGGCTTTGTCGTAGACCTCCATCAGGCGGTCGATGCCCACGTGGGTGTATTTCTGGGTGGTGGAGAGTGATGCGTGGCCCAGCAACTCCTGGATGGCGCGCAGGTCGGCGCCCCCTTCCAGCAGGTGGGTAGCGAAGGTGTGGCGCAGGACATGGGGTGAAATGCGTTTGAAGGCGGCGATGCGCAGCACGTGGCTGTCGACGATGCGCGTCACGCTACGGCGGTTGATGCGGTCACCCCTGGTATTGAGGAAGAGCGGTCCGCCGCCGGCCAGTTCCCCGCGTTGGGCAAGGTAGGCGTGGACCGCCTCGATGGCGCGGCTGCCGACGGGCACGATACGCTCCTTGCCCCCCTTGCCCATCACCCTGACCATGCCACCCGAAAGGTCCAGGTCTCCGATATTGAGGCCGGTCAGTTCGGACACGCGCACCCCGCAAGAATAGAGCATCTCCAGGATGGCCCGGTCGCGCAGGACGTATTTATCGCCGTCCGCCGGCGCCTCCACCAGGGTAGTGACCTGATCGATATCCAGGTGAAACGGCAGGCGCTGCTCACGTTTGGGGGTGGCGATCAGCTCCGCCGGATTTTTTGCAATGACACCGCGACGCAGCAGAAATCTGAAAAAAGTGCGGATTGCCGCCAGCTTCCTGCCGATGGAGCTTTTTTTGTTATCCTTGCCCAGCAGGGCCAGGTAGCGCCTGAGCAGCAGGTGATCCACCTCATGTGCGGCGGCGTTTTCCCCCTTTTCGCGGCGGACAAAGGCGGCCAGTTGCCTCAGGTCGCGATCATAGGCCACCAGGGTATGGGGCGAGACGTTGCGCTCCGTTTCCAGGTAGGTGCAGAAGGCTGCGATCTGTTCGGCCAGGCGTTCCATGGTATCCCCATTTCAAATCCGCCACAGAGACACAGAGGCTCGGAGAAAACCGTGCGTGGATATGATTCTCAACAAGTTCGATTTCTGGGCGATCTTCTCCAGCGCCCCCCTGTGAAACCTCTACGTCTCCGTGACGCTATGGCAAAGCTTGCATGAATTCCCTTATTCAAAAACCGGCAACCCGCTCTTCAGCCGCCAGCTCTTTTTTTCGTCGACTTCCCGGTAGGTCCACAATTGCCGGTAGGCAATGGTCTTGACCCGGGCCGAGGGGAGTATGTAGTAGTCGAACTCGGCAACCACCTCGGCGCTCCTCTTCTCGGGAAGACATTCCGAGGTCAGGATGCGGTAATCGGTGATGGTGACCCCCCGTTTCTTGATTGCGGCGGCAGCCTTCATGAAGGCATCGCGCAGATCCGGCTCCAGGTACACCATGCCGGCGCTTTCCACCTCGTGCCAGCGCAGCATGCGGTTGTACCCTTTCATGCTCTGCTCGAACTCCTCGCGCATGTTGCTTTGGGTCGCACAGGCGGTCATGAATAGTGCGCATAACAAGACCACTCCGAATTTCGCCCCGGAAATTATTCCTGCGGCCGCTTTCAGGTTCATACGCTCCGCTCCTTTTCATGTATATGGTGGATCAACTCCACGGCCAGCTCGTATTTCCCGAAAGGGGGGATCAGGTAATACCCCCCGGCTGCATCAAAGGTGGCGTCGATGAACTCTCTGGCAATGGCCAGCCCTTCCCTCACCCCGGCCTCCTTCCCCAGCCCTTTCATGCGTGCACGGACGGCATCCGGCACGTTGATGCCCGGCACCTCGTTATGCAGGTACTCGGCGTTGCGCTCGCTGACCAACGGCATGATACCCGGCATAAGCGGGATGCCGCAGCCGCGGGTCAGTTCCAGCGCCTGGAAGAACAGGGCCGGGTCGTAGATCGGTTGGGTCTGGGCGAACACGGCGCCGTTGGCTACCTTTTTCCGCAGCCGGTCGGCCTGTACGGCCATGTTGCCGGTGTTGGGGTTGAAGGCCGCGCCGATGGTGAAACCGGTGCCAATGCCGATGGGGTTGGCGATGGCGTTGACCCCACGGTTCAGGTCGGCCAAAAGCCTGATCAGGGTGAAGGAGTGCAGGTCGAATACGGATTTGGCGCCGGCGTGGTCTCCCATGGTGGCCGGGTCGCCGGTCACGGCCAGGATCGAGCTGATCCCCAGCAGGCTGGCACCCATCAGGTCGGACTGCATACCGATCAGGTTGCGGTCACGGCCGGTGACATGACAGATCACCTCGATCCCCGCTTCGCGCTGGGTGATGCTCCCCAGGGCGATGTTTCCCATGCGAGGCCGCGCCAGGGGGTTTTCGGCCAGGTTGATGGCATCGGCCCCAGCCGCCTTCAAACGGCGGCTTCCCGCGATGATGCGGCCGCATTCCATCCCTTTGGGCGGGTCCAGTTCCACGGTGATGACCTTGCGCAGGCCCCAGGCGTCCAGGAACGATGCGGTTCCGGGTCGCCCGCTCTCCGCCGGCCCGACAATTCCGGCGGAAGAGGCTTTGACCCGCGGGGCCGGTTTGCGGCCGACCAGGGCTCGGGAGATGGCGCCGATATGCTCCGGGGTGGTGCCACAACAGCCGCCGATCAGCCCGGCACCGGCCTCGGCCATTTCCAGCGCCATTGCGGCACAGTAATCGGGGGTGGCACGGTAGATATAGCGGCCGTCCCGGTACTCGGGAAAGCCGCTGTTGGCGTAGGCGGCAATCGGTTTTGCGGTCAGGGAGGCCAGCCTGCGGACCACCTTGACCAGTTCCAGCGGGCCGGCGCCGCAGTTGGCCCCGATGATGTCGGTGCCAGCCTCCTCCATGGCTGCGCAGAAGGCGTCCACGGTGGTGCCATCTCCGCTGCGCCCACCCTCCAGGAAGGCCATGGACGCACAGACCGGCAGCCCGGTCGAACGGGCGGCACGGACAGCGGCCACGAGTTGGCCCAGGGAGGCGAAGGTTTCCAGCATCAGCAGGTCGACAGAACCTTCGGCCAGGGCCTGGCACTGGACCAGGAACATATCCTCCATCTCACTCGCGGAGAGTTCGGCCTCATCGCCCTTGACCCGCGCCAATGGCCCCACCGATCCGGCCACCAGGATACCCGGTCGTTCGAGAGCGGCCTCGCGGGCGATGCGGGCGCCGGCATGGTTGATCCCTGCCACCTTGTGCCCGAGCCCGATGGCCGCAAGCCTGGTGAAGTTGGCGCCAAAGGTGTTGGTCTCGATTACCTGCGCACCTGCGGCAACGTATTCCCGGGCCAGTTCCAGCACCAGGCCGGGGCGGACCAGGTTGAGGTGTTCGAAATTACTGTCGAGGCTGACCCCCTTGGCGTAGAGCATGGTCCCCACCGCACCGTCGCCGGTGAGGACCCCGTTTTTCAGTCTTTCGAGGATGTTCATAAAGGCACTTGTTCCGTTATCCGTTGTTGCCCGAATCCGCAAGATGGAGTATAAGAATCTACTCGTGTCACTCAACATAATTGGAGCAACTTAATGCATATGCTTGTTCAATGGCTGTTGGAGACTATCGGCGCCATGGGCTATCCCGGCATCTTCCTGCTGATGGCCATGGAGAGTTCGGTCATCCCGGTGCCAAGCGAACTGGTCATGCCGCCGGCCGGCTACCTGGCCTTTCAGGGCCGGATGAACCTGCCCGCCGTCGTCCTGTGCGGCACCTTGGGAAGCCTGGTCGGGGCGTATGTCAACTACTTCGTCTCACGCTACCTGGGGCGGCCGCTGATCCTCAGATACGGCAGGTACGTGCTGATCCCGCCGGACAAGTTCGAGCGGGTGGAACGTTTTTTCCTGAAACACGGCGAGATATCCACCTTCATCGGCCGATTGCTGCCGGTGGTGCGTCACCTGATCTCCATCCCGGCCGGACTGTCCGGCATGGGGCACCTCAAATTCTCACTCTATACCCTGGCCGGAGCCGGCATCTGGTGCAGCATACTGGCCGGCATCGGCTACGTCATCGGCGAAAACCAGCAATTGATCATGCAGTATTCCCACAGGGCGCTGGCCTGGGTCGTCCTGTTCAGCATCGCCCTGGTGACCGCCTACACATGGTGGCACCGGCGCAGCAGAAGCATTAAAGCGTAAAGCCACCTGGAAGGCAAAGGGATTTTTATGAAGAATGAAACCATGCAGATGAAGCGCTCCGGCCGCATTCACTATATCGCCGCCGAATTCGGCGGCACTGCCTGTTCCGTGCAAGGTTTTACCACCCGTCACGAGGGGGTGTCGCGGACTCCCTACAACTCCCTCAACCTGGGGACCAACACCCTGGATCAACCCCACAACGTGGAGGGGAACCGCAGCCTGCTGGCCAGCGCGTTCGGCATTACTCCCGGGGCACTGGTGACGGTGCGGCAGGTGCATGGCAACGACATCCTGGTGATTGACGAACCCAACGAGGATTACGGCCATTTTCTGAGCGTGGAGAGCGACGCCATCATCACCAACCAGCCCGGTGTCATGATCGGGATCTGCGTGGCCGACTGCGCCCCGGTCCTGCTGCTGGACCCGGAGAAACGGGTCATCGCCGCGGTGCACGCCGGCTGGCAGGGGACCGTCCAGAAGGTCGTCTCCAAGACCATTGAAGGGATGCACGCCCTGTTCGGCTGCAACCCGGAAAAACTGCAGGCAATCATCGGCCCCAGTATCGGCAAATGCTGCTACGAGGTGGATGCGCCGGTCAGACAGGCTTTCGCGCGCAACGATATCCCGTGGGAGCCCTTCACGGAACAGGCCGGGGAACGGAAATGGCGGCTCTCCCTCTCTGCCGTCAACCGGGATATGATCGTCGCGGCAGGGGTGCCGTCCGAATCGGTACAGGTGTCCGAACTGTGCGTCTGCTGCCATCGGGAGCTGTTCTTCTCCTTTCGACGGGACAATGGGGAGACCGGCCGGCAGATGGGGTTCATCATGTTGACTCAGTAGTCATCTGAATTCCAAAGGGGTTATCAATGCTCGCAAAGGTTCTCAGCAGCGCCCTGATCGGTATCGATGCCATTCTGGTGGATGTGGAGGTGGATCTTGCCCCCGGCCTGCCCGCCTTTGCCACGGTGGGCCTGCCCGACGGCGCGGTAAAGGAGAGCAAGGACCGTGTGCGGGCCGCCCTCAAGAACTCGGGTTACGATTTTCCGGCCCGGCGGATCACCGCCAACCTGGCGCCGGCGGACATCCGTAAGGAAGGTGCCGCCTTTGACCTCCCCATCTCCATCGGTATCCTGGCCGCCACCGGGGTGGTCGCGCCAACCCGTCTGCAGGACTACACCCTGTTGGGCGAACTGTCGCTGGACGGCGGCCTCAAGGAGGTGCGCGGCGCCCTTTCCATGGCCGTTGCCGCCAAACGGGCCGGCCGGGCCGGGATCATCCTGCCGAAGGAGAACGCCCCCGAAGCGGCCGTGGTTGAGGGGCTCGATGTCATCGGCGCAACAACCCTTTCCCAGGTGGTGGAGTTCCTGAATAACCGTGGGGGAATCGATCCCTTCCGTGTCGATCTGCAAGCGCTCTTTACCAGCGGCTGCGAGTATGGTGAGGACTTCAGCGAGGTCAAGGGGCAGGAACACGCCAAACGCGCCCTGGAGGTGGCAGCCAGCGGTGGTCACAATATCCTCATGATCGGGCCGCCCGGTTCGGGTAAAACCATGCTGGCCCGTCGTATCCCGACCATATTGCCCCGCATGTCCTTTGACGAGGCCATCGAGACCACCAAGGTATTCAGCGTCAGCGGCCTGTTGGAAAAGGAACGCGCCCTGCTGGCGGTCCGTCCCTTTCGTTCACCCCATCACACCATTTCCGACGTCGGCCTGATCGGCGGCGGCACAACCCCCAAACCGGGCGAGGTATCCCTGGCCCACAACGGCGTGCTGTTTCTGGATGAACTGCCGGAATTCAAGAAGAACGTTCTGGAGGTGCTGCGCCAGCCGCTGGAAGACGGTCGGGTGACCATCTCCCGTTCCCTGACATCCCTGACCTACCCGTCGCGGGTGATGCTGGTGGCGGCCATGAATCCCTGCCCGTGCGGTTATCTCGCCGATCCGGTCCATCCCTGCACCTGCGCGCCCATCGCCATCCACCGCTACCGCTCGCGCATCTCCGGCCCGCTGCTGGACCGGATCGACATCCACATCGAGGTCCCTGCCGTGAAATACCGGGATCTGGCCGACCGGGGCGAAGCGGAGAGTTCACAGGAGGTCGCCCGGCGGGTGGAGCGCTCCCGTGTGCTGCAACTGGAACGCTACCACGGGACAAAGATCCACTGTAACGCCCAGATGACGCCGCGCTTCATCAAGAAGCACTGTGAACTGGACGCCCAAGGGCACCGCATGCTGGAACTGGTTACCGACCGCCTGGGCTTCTCGGCCCGCACCTACAATCGCATCCTCAAGGTTGCCCGCACCATCGCCGACTTGGAGGGTAGTGGGACTATCCGCGAAGAGCATATTGCCGAGGCCATTCAGTACCGCAGCCTGGACAGGAAACCCGCATAGATCTTTTTGCACCTTGTAACAGCCTGCTTCAATGAAAAATTATTTGTCAGTTCACATCAATCTATGCTATAAGATAAAATTCATTTTGACTCGTTTCTCATTTAGTAACAAATGGATAGGAAACTGGAAGCACATATGATGGAAAAAACAGGCTTCATGAAAAAATACTCAAAAATTTACGTCGCCGGACATCGCGGCATGGTCGGGTCCGCCATTGTGCGGAGGTTACAAGCCGGAGGATACGACAACCTGATCCTCCGGTCACATGATGAGTTGGACTTGTGTAACCAGCAAGCGGTACAGGCATTCTTTGCCGAACAGCAGCCGGACTATGTTTTCATGGCAGCCGCCAAGGTGGGAGGCATCATTGCCAACAGCTCATACCCGGCCGAGTTCATTTACAGCAACCTGATGATACAAAACAACCTGATCCACGCAGCATACCTCCATGGCGTAAAGCGCCTGCTTTTCCTCGGCAGCACCTGCATCTACCCGAAACTGGCCCCACAGCCCATGAAAGAGGAATACCTGCTCACCGGCCCCCTTGAACCGACCAACGATGCCTATGCCGTGGCCAAGATCGCCGGGATTGCCATGTGCCGCTCCTACAACCGGCAGTATGGCACCCGCTTCCTTTCGGCCATGCCCAACAACCTCTACGGCACAAACGACAACTTCGACCTTACCACCTCCCACGTCCTGCCGGCCTTGATTCGAAAATTTCACGAGGCAAAAGAGCGGAACGAACATGGGGTGGTAGTCTGGGGCACCGGCACCCCGTTGCGTGAATTTCTCCATGTTGACGATCTGGCAGATGCCTGTGCGTTTCTCATGAACCTGCCGGAGGAGGTCTACTCCTCACTTCTCGATCATCCTGCCGCGCCGGGCTTGATCAACGTGGGAAGCGGCCAGGAGGTAAGCATCCGCGACCTGGCGTTGCTGGTAAAGGATGTGGTCGGTTTTTCCGGCGAACTGGTGCTCGACACCTCCAAACCGGACGGGACACCGCGCAAGCTGGCAGACAGCTCCCGTATCCATGCCTTGGGGTGGCACCACGTTATCGGTTTGAGAGACGGCATTCTCGCTACGTACCGATGGTTTCAGCAAAATCATGTACCAAGGTAATACATACCAGTAGCACATTATAGAGAAGGGTTCCCCGCACATGAAAAAAGCGCTCATCACCGGCATTACCGGCCAGGACGGTTCCTATCTGGCGGAATTGCTGCTTAACAAAGGTTATGAAGTCCACGGCATGATCCGCCGTTCCTCCTCCTTCAACACCGGCCGCATCAACCACATCTACCGCGATCCTCATGAAAAGGACGTGCGCCTGTTCCTGCACTACGGCGACCTGAACGACGCCAGCTCCATCAATCTGCTGCTGCGCGACATTCGGCCCGACGAGATCTACAACCTGGGCGCACAGAGCCACGTGCGCGTATCCTTTGACGTACCGGAGTACACCGGCGAGGTGGACGCCCTGGGCGCGGTGCGCATCCTGGAAGGTATCCGCGAGACCAGCCTGAACACCCGCTTCTACCAAGCCTCCTCCTCCGAACTGTACGGCAAGGTGGTGGAGACCCCCCAGAAGGAAACTACCCCCTTCTATCCCCGCTCACCCTACGCCTGCGCCAAGGCCTACGCCTTCTACATCACCCAGAACTACCGTGAGAGCTACGGCATGTTCGCCTGCAACGGCATCCTCTTCAACCACGAATCCCCACGCCGGGGCGAAACCTTCGTCACCCGCAAGATCACTCGCGCCGCGGCCCGCATCAAACTGGGCATGCAGGAGTGCCTCTACCTGGGCAACCTGGACGCCAAGCGCGACTGGGGTTTTGCCGGCGACTATGTGGAAGCCATGTGGCTGATGCTGCAACAGGACAAAGCCGAAGACTATGTCATCGCCACCGGTGAGACCTGGTCAGTGCGCACCTTTGCCGAAAGGGTCTTCGAGCGCCTGGGCATGCCGCTGGAGTGGCAGGGAAACAGTGAGGCCGAGACGGGTATTGATCGTAACACTGGTAAGATTGTCATCCGGATCGACCCAAAATACTTCCGTCCGGCCGAGGTGGACCTGCTTCTGGGTGATCCCTCCAAGGCCAAACGTCAGCTGGGGTGGGAATTGAAAACGAGCTTCGATCAGCTCGTGAATATGATGGTGGATGCTGACCTGAAACAAGCGGAGCGGGAGAAGCGGGCGGATGGGTGATTTAGCAGATGGAGTTTGCTAATTTTGGGGACCAAGATGGTACGAACGGTTCATAACAACACGATTTGCCCCGACTATCTGGACCAGATGCGAGATCTGGTGCTTCGAGTAACATCCGACGTGGACTGCACCATTTACCTGTTTGGTTCACGGGCACATGGCATATGCCGCAGAAATTCTGACATCGACATCGGTTTTAGTGGGTTGCGTGAGCCGTTATTCACTAAACTCAGAGATCGCCTGCTGTCGGAACTGGAAGAAAGTGTGATACCGCACCACGTTGACTTGGTGAACTTTGATACGGTTCCCAGCACCTTCAGAGACGTTGCCATGGAGAAGGTTATTGTATGGAAACAAAGTTCGTGCGCAAACTGAACGACCTGGACGCGGCATTGTCGAACTTCCGTGATGCGCTGACGCTTGAACCGGCATTGCTTCCCGATCTGGTGGCTGACACAATCAAATCAGGGCAAATCCAGAAATTTGAGTTCACGATCGAACTGCTGTGGAAAACAGTCCAGATATTTCTTTTCGAGGTGGATGGTATTGATGTTGTAACACCGAAGGCTGTCGCCAAAGAATTTGTGGAGGCAGGCCACTGCGATTATGAAACCTATGAACTTTTGATCCGGGCAATCAACGACAGAAATCAGCTCAGTCATATCTATCGCCAAGAGATGGCTGAAACGATCCGACAGCGTCTACCCGAGTATGTTCACTTGGCAGTGCGAATTGTCAGCGTGATGCACGATAAACTGAATGCCGCAGACAAGGGTGAGAGACTCGCCCGGACACCACGGCAGATGTGATTTTGTGGAGATGTCTGTTCAGAGGCAGATAATATGTCCATTAACCGATTGTCCGACATACTCCACACCATGCCCAACCTTGAACTGGCTATCCTGATCGGCAGCCGGGCAACCGATACCGCTCGCCCGGACAGCGATTGGGATATTGCGCTCCAATGGAGCCGTGACGTGGATTTTTTCCAGCAACCTGCCGCCACCGAACAGCTCCGCAGTACCTTGGCGAAAGCGCTCTCTGTGTCGGAGCAGCATGTGGATCTGATAGACATACCTACTGCCCGGCTTGCCATGCGCGCGGTAGTGGCTGAAGAGGGAATCCCGCTCAAGGGTGGCGACAGTCTGGTCTGGCATCGTTTTTTACAACGAACCTGGCGGGAGCTGGAAGAGCAATACTGGGAGCAGCTTTATGCGGCCTGATCTGTACCAGGCGGAAACCGCCTTCATCGCCCAGGAGCAGACTGCCCTGTTGGACGAGGCCCGCATGACATTGTGCACCGGGGGCTCACTATCGCGTCTTGAGCAAAACGGCGTACTGCATGCACTCCAGGTGCTGGTCGAAAACGCGATCGGCAAGGCAAAACAGTTGCTCAAAGCAGCAGGGAAGCAGGTGCCATTGTCAGCCTACGATAGTTTTATCGGGCTGACAGAGCTTGGTGTCGTAAAAACCGGGGATCTGGCCGCCTGGAACGCGGCCATTGGGCTGCGCAACAGGATTGTCCATGACTATACATGAACATAGACATGCCACGGGTGCTGGAACTGGTTGAGAGCGCACAGTATCGGTTTATCACGGACTTTCTGCGGGCGCCGATTACTGTCGGCGGCTCCGTGTGATCAAGATGTCAGCTTAATTGGGAGTTGAAGGCCGGTTTTGAGCAACTCGTTGAGATGACGGTGGATACGGCCCTGAAACAGGCGGAGCGGGAGAAGCGGGCGGGCGAAAAACTTTTCAACGAAGTATGCGGTCATACATGGTGAAATAGGGAGATAACATCTATGGAACGTATTATTAACCTGCACATCGAAAAATTACCGGAAGGTTATTATTTGGCTACATCCGATGATATTCAGGGGCTTGTAGCCCAGGGTCGAACTGTGACAGAGACCATGGAGATAGCTCGGGACGTAGCGCGGCGACTGCTTGAGGCTCAAAAAGAGCGCAAGCATATTTCAAAACTTCGCCCGGTTGCTAAAAGATTTGACATGCCCATGGTCTTTGCTAATTGAAAATGGGACGTCTATCAGGCTTTCGCTATCGCGATGTAGCCAAGCGTCTCAGAATGCTCGGCTTTATCTTTGACCGGCAAGCTGCTGGAAGTCATGAAATCTGGCATAATCCGACTACCGACCGCTACACGACATTGCCGAACCATCCCGGCGACATTCCGGAAGGAACGCTACGGGCAATTTTGAAGCAAGCAGGCATAGCGGTGGAAATTTTTCTTCATGTTTGAAAGGTTCTTGTAAAGGGTGTAAAAGTAGCCTGTCCCCCTTTAACCCCTGGTTGAAAACGCGATCGGCAAAGCAAAACAGCTGCTCAAAGCAGCAGGAAAGCAGGTGCCATTGTCGGCCTACGATAGTTTTATCGGGCTGGCAGAGCTTGCTGTCGTAAAAGCCGGTGATCTGACAGCTTGGAACGCGGCCTGGACTACGCAATAGGATTGTCCATGACTATACATGAACATAGACATGCCACG
>JAATGX010000054.1 GCA_015688915.1 Desulfuromonadales bacterium | reverse complement strand
GTGCCTCTGTGAGCTCTGTGAGAGAACGATTTGATTTTATTGGAGGATGGATGTGGCTAAATTAGGACTGAACATCGACCATGTGGCCACCGTGCGCCAGGCCCGGGGAGGCATTGAGCCGGACCCGGTGGCCGCCGCCGCTATCGGCGAACTGGCCGGGGCCGAGGGGATCACCATCCACCTGCGGGAGGACCGCCGCCATATCCAGGACCGGGATCTGGAGATCCTGCGGAAGACGGTCAAGACCAAGCTCAACCTGGAGATGGCCGCCACCCAGGAGATGGTGCGCATCGCCCTTACGGTCAAGCCGGAGCAGGTTACCCTGGTGCCGGAAAAACGCCGGGAACTGACCACCGAGGGGGGGCTGGATGTGATCATCAACCTCAAGACCATTACGGACGCCGTCAAGCGCCTGCGGGACGGCGGCATCTGTGTCAGCTTGTTCATCGACCCGAACCAGGAGCAGGTCAAGGCGGCCAACAAGAGCGGCGCCGACTACATCGAGATCCACACCGGCGCCTACGCCGAGTCCTTCGGCACCCCTGACATGGGGCGCGAACTGGAGAAGATCGACACCGCCATCAAACTGGCCGCCAAGGTCGGCCTGGGGGTCAATGCCGGGCATGGCCTGAACTACGTCAACATCAAGCCGGTGGCCGCCATCGGCGGCATCGAGGAATACAACATCGGCCACTCCATCATCTCCCGCGCCGTGCTGGTCGGGCTTGACCGGGCCGTGCGGGACATGGTGGACCTGATCAAATACGCATGATCTTCGGCATCGGTACCGACATTGTCGCCATTGGACGCTTTCAGCGTTTTATCGACGAGGGCAACACCGCCCTGCTGCAACGGCTCTTTACGGAACGGGAGCGCGAGGCCTGCAAGGCCCGCAAAGACGCGGCATCCTGCCATGCCTCACGATTCGCCGCCAAGGAGGCCCTTCTGAAGGCCCTGGGGACCGGGCTGCGTAACGGCATCTCCTGGCATGACATGGAAGTGATCAACGACGAATTGGGCAAGCCTGAACTGATACTGTCCGGGCAGGCCGGCCATCTTTTCAGGGAGAACGGGCTGGCAAAGATTCACCTTTCCCTGTCCCATGACGGCGGCAATGCCGTGGCCATGGTGGTTCTGGAGGCATGATGAGGGTTGTTGCCAGCCATACCATGCAGGAACTCGACCGGCGCGCCATCGATGAATTCGGCGTTCCCGGCCTGACCTTGATGGAAAACGCCGGGCAGGCCTGTGCGGACGAAATCATCCGCCAGTTTGGCCGGGCAGAGGGTAAGCGGGCGCTGATCATGGCCGGCAAGGGGAACAACGGTGGCGACGGGTATGTCATCGCCCGTCTCCTCAGCCAGGCAGGCTGGAACGTGCAGGTATGCATCCTGGCCGGGCCGGGGGAGATCGCCGGTGACGCCGCCATCAACCTGGCACAACTCCCCGCCGCGATGGCGCTCTATTGCCCTCCGGATAGCCCTCTTCCCCCCTCTCTGCGGGATGACCTGCGCCGGGCCGACCTGATCGTGGACGCCCTGCTGGGGACCGGCCTGAACAACGATGTCGGCGGTGTGTACCGGGAGGCGATCGAGCTGATCAACGACTCGGACCGACCGGTGCTGGCGGTGGATATTCCTTCCGGCATTCACGGCAGCACCGGCCAGGTACAGGGAGCGGCGGTCACGGCCTCCGCCACCGTCACTTTCGCCTGTGCCAAGCTGGGGCATATTTTCTATCCCGGCGCGGAGCACACGGGCCGGCTGGTTGTCGCCGACATCGGCATCCCGCCACAGGTTATAGAGAACGCCACCGGATACGACTTTCTGAATGCCGGGGGGGTCCGCCCCCTGCTGCGCCGCCGCGATCGCCAGGCTCACAAGGGGAATTTCGGCCACTGCCTGATCATTGCCGGCTCCACCGGCAAGACCGGCGCGGCATCCCTTTCCGCCAACAGCGCCGTCAGGGCCGGCGCCGGCCGGGTGACCCTGACGGTCCCCGCAAGCCTCAACCCGATCCTGGAGGTCAAGACCACCGAGGCCATGACCGTTGCCGTTCCCGATTCCGGCCACGGCTATCTGGGCGCACACGCCTTGCCGGCCATCGAGTCGCTGCTCAGCGGCAAGGATGCCCTGGCCATCGGCCCCGGCCTTGGCCGCGAACCGGAAACCGTTGCCCTGGTGCAGGCCCTGGTCGAGACGGTGCAGATCCCCCTGGTGATCGACGCCGACGGCCTGAATGCACTGGCGGATGATATCACCGTCCTGCAACGCAAACGGTCGGCCAATGTGGTCCTCACGCCCCATCCCGGCGAAATGGCCCGGCTGCTGGGTGGCCCCCTCCCGGACGAAGAGGCTGCCCGCATCTCCGTGGCCCGGGAATTTGCCCGCAATCACGGCGTCCACCTGATTCTCAAGGGGGCACGCACCATCATCGCCTCACCCGCGGGCGCAGTTGCCATCAACGGCAGCGGCAACCCCGGCATGGCCACCGGCGGCATGGGGGATGTGCTGACCGGCATCATCGTGTCGCTTCTGGGCCAGGGATATACCTGCCGGGACGCCTGTTGCCTGGGGGTCTTCATCCATGGTCATAGCGGCGACCTGGTGGCGGCAGACAAAGGCGAGATCGGCATGAACGCCGGCGATGTCCAGGAAAAGCTGCCGTATGCCCTCAACAACCTGATCTCCACAACCTGAACCGTCGGAGACCTGTACCTACCAAGGAGACAAACACCATGCAGACCGTAGCCGATATCATGAGCAAAGACGTTGTCACCGTAAAACGGGACACCACCGTGCGCGAGCTGGCCGGGATCTTCGAGACCCGCCGCTTCGGCACCCTGCCGGTGGTGGATGACGAGGGGCACCTGATCGGGATCGTGACCGCTTCCGACCTGGTCGAACAAGGGCGCAACCTGCACATCCCCACCGTCATCTCGCTGTTCGACTGGGTCATACCCCTGGGAGGAGAACGGACCCTGGAACGCGAACTGCACAAGATGACCGCCCAGACCGCCGGCGAGATCTGCTCCACCGATGTCGTGACCGTTGTCCCGTCCGACCCGGTCAGCACGGTAGCCGACACGCTGAGCGACCACAAACTGCACGCCCTGCCCGTTGTTGACGGGAAGAAACTGGTGGGGATGGTGTCCCGCATCGACATCATCCGCAGCCTGACCCGGAAGTGAACCGGGTGACCCTGCTCTCCCGCTCACCCCGGGAAACCGAGGGGGTGGGCCGGTGCCTCGGATCGATCCTTGCCCGGGGGGCGTTTGTGGCGCTGCGCGGCGAACTGGGAAGCGGCAAGACCTGCTTCACGCGGGGCATCGTGGCGGGCTCCGCCCCGTCCAGCGCCCATCTGGTGGCCAGCCCGACCTATGCCGTCATGAACGAATATCCCGGTGAAACCCCGGTCTACCATTTCGATTTCTATCGACTGGCAGGCGGTGGTGGCGAGATCGCCGAGCTCGGCTTTGAAGAGTATTTCACCGGGGACGGCATCTGTGTCTGCGAATGGTCCGAACGTTTGGGTGACCTGCTTCCCGAAGAGCACCTGACCGTGACCATGGAGCATGGGGGCGACGACCGGCGCACCATCACCATCGAGGCGGCAGGACCGGGCATGGAGGCGGTGCTCGGCCGTTTTGCGGAGCTGGCAAAACCTGCACATTTTCTTTGACCTGAAAGCCGGTTATCTGCTATAGAACCACATTCTATCCGCACCGTTCCAGTTACCATATGCGCGAAGGAGAGCATGCATGGCACTTGTAGTTCAGAAATACGGCGGCACGTCGGTCGGCACCGCCGACCGCATCAAGAATGTCGCCAAACGGGTCATCAAGACCTATGACGCCGGCAACGACGTGATCGTGGTCGTAACGGCCATGTCGGGCGAGACCAACAAGCTGGTGGCCCTGGCCAACGAGATGAGCGAGATCAAGGACGGGCGCGAATATGACGTGGTGGTGGCCACG
>JAATGX010000095.1 GCA_015688915.1 Desulfuromonadales bacterium | reverse complement strand
CATGGCCGGCGCCATCATGGCATCGTCCGGAAAGGACAAGGAATCTGCCGGCTATCTGCGCACCGCAATCAAGCTGGACCCGGTCAAGGAGGACGCCTACCTGCAACTGGTCATCTCCCTGATGCGGATGTTCGAGTACGAGGAGGCGGTGACCACCCTCAAGCAACTGGTGGCGAAGAACAGCGAATCGGCCCTGGGGTATTTCTATCTTGGCCGGACGTACAGCCAGATGAAACTGTACCGCGAAGCGGTGGTCTACTTCAAAAAGACGCTGGAACTGCGTCCCGACTTTATCCAGGCGGCCATCGACATGGCGGCCACCTATGAGGCCCTGGGGGAATATTCCGAGGCCATCGGGGTTTATCAGGGCATTGTGGACGAAGACGAGAGCCGGGCGGATGTCCTCCAGCGGTTGATTCAGCTCCTCATCCAGCAGCGCAGGTACGAAGAGGCCCTGGAGTACCTCAATGCCGCCGTTGAATCGGGGCAGGGGGGCCAGGATGTCCAGCGCAAGATCGGCTTGGTCTATCTGGAGCTGGAACGGTACGATGAGGCCATCAAGGTCTTCAGCGGGCTGCTCGATAAAGATCCCAATGCCGATCAAATCAGGCTTTACCTGGGAATGGCGTATGAGGAAAAAGGGGATCTCGATCGCGCCTACAATGAATTCGTCAAGATTCCGCCCGGTTCCAGCGCCTCCGTCGATGCCGTGGGCAACATCGCCTTTATCCTCAAGGAAAAGGGGAAAACCGACCAGGCCGTCAACCTGCTCAAGGATGCCATTGCCGCCAGTCCCGGACAGATCGAGTTCTACCTGAACCTCTCGACGCTCCTTGAGACGACGGAAAAGACGGACGCGGCCCTCGTCCTGCTCCTGGATGCGGAAAAACGCTTTGACAAGGAACCCAGGCTGCACTTTCGGCTGGGCGTGCTCCTGGACAAGGTGGGAAGAAAGCAGGAGTCCATCGAGCAGATGAAGCGGGTGATCAGTCTGAGTCCGAAGGATGCGCAGGCGCTCAACTTTCTCGGGTACACCTACACCGAGATGGGCATCCACATGGATGAGGCCTTGGCGTACATCAAGCAGGCGGTGGAACTGCGCCCCAATGACGGTTTTATCCTGGACAGCCTCGGCTGGGTCTACTACAAGCTGAAGAAATACGACGAGGCGGTCAAATACCTGGAACAGGCGGCAGGCCTGGTTGACGACGATGCGACCATTTCGGAACACCTGGGGGATGCCTACAGCGCCCGCCGCGATTATAAAAGGGCGCTGAAAGCCTATGGCAACGCCCTGGAACACGATAAGGGCCGCAAGGAACTGATCAACAAGATCCGCAGGATCAAAGGGGAGCATGGCGATCGATGATTGACCGTGCGGCATGCGGCGTGCGGCGGCTAGCCTGCCTGTCGGCCCTGTTTCTCTCCCTGCTTTCCGCCTGTACGGAGAGGGGGGCGGAGGTCAGGGGCGCCCGGCTGGCCGGCTCCACTCCCGCCTACGGCGACGCCATTGTCGAGGGGACCATCGGCGAAGCCTCCACCCTGATCCCGATCCTGGCATCCGACAGCGCTTCCCATGCCGTGGCGGGCCAGATCTACAACGGGCTGGTCAAATACGACAAGAATCTGAACATCGTCGGTGACCTGGCCGAGTCTTACGACATCTCCCCCGACGGCCTCACCATCACCTTCCACCTCCGCCGCGGGGTCACGTGGCACGACGGCGCCCCCTTCACCTCCCGTGACGTGCTCTATACCTACCGGGTCGTGATCGACCCCAAGACCCCCACCGCCTATGCCGAGGACTTCAAGCAGGTCAAGAGCATTGCCGCGCCCGACGATCATACGGTCAGGGTGACGTACGACAAGCCCTTTGCCCCGGCCCTGGCCTCGTGGGGGACCGCCGTTCTTCCGGCCCACCTGCTGGAAGGGAAGGACATCACCAGGAGCCCCCTGGCCAGAAAGCCGGTCGGCACCGGTCCGTATTGTTTCAAGGAATGGGTCGCCGGCCAGAAGATCGTGCTGGAGTCAAACCCTGCGTACTTCGAGGGGCGCCCCTGGATCGACCGCTATATCTACCGCATCATCCCGGACACCTCCACCATGTACATGGAACTCAAGGCCGGGGCCGTGGACATGATGGGCCTGACCCCGGTGCAGTACGCCCGCCAGACAACCGGCGCCGACTTCACCTCCCGCTTCAGCAAGTACCGTTACCCCTCCTCGAGCTATGTCTACATGGGGTATAACCTGCGTCATCCCCTCTTCACGGACAAGCGGGTCCGCCAGGCCCTGACCGCGGCCATCGACAAGGAGGAGTTGATCCACGGCGTCCTGTTCGGCATGGGACAGAAGGCGGTCGGCCCCATTGTGCCGGGCCGCTGGGCCTACAACCCCACGGTGAAGGACATCCCCTACGATCCGAAGCATGCGGCCGAACTGCTGGCCGCAGCCGGCTGGAAAGAGAAGAACGGCGACGGCATCCTGGTAAAGGACGGCAAGCCGTTCAGCTTCACCATCCTGACCAACCAGGGGAACCAGCAGCGGCTCCTCACGGCCCAGATCATCCAGCAGCGGCTGCGCTT
>JAATGX010000282.1 GCA_015688915.1 Desulfuromonadales bacterium | reverse complement strand
TCCTCGTCATGGTCCTGCTGGCGTCTGCCGCACCGGCTCTTGCCGGCGAACTGTTCGGTCTGGGCGGCCTTGTGCAAAGCCGGAACGCCGCTGTGAACGATTCTTCGTACTCCTGGCAACTGGAATATCGGGAGGAGCTGGGCGAACATCTCGCCGCAAGCATTTCCTATCTGAACGAGGGGCATGTGCCTGCCCATCATCGAGACGGCCATGCCCTGCAAGTATGGGCGGGCGATGAGGTACTCGGCCGGCGGCTCTCCCTGTCGGCCGGGGTCGGCCCCTATTACTATTTTGACACAACACTCCCCGCGGCCGGCGGTGGCGCCTCCATGAACGAACACGGTTTCGGGGGGGCTTTCAGCCTTGCGGCCATCTGGCAGACGGAGACCCCCTGGCTTTTCCAACTGCGCACCAACTGGGTCAAGACCTTTGGCAGGATGGATACTGTGTCGGCCCTTGTGGGGATCGGCTACCAACTGGACGCGCCCAAGCCGCCACAATCGTTTGCCGCCCCGTCGGAGGAGCAGCGGAAGAAGACCACCGATAACGAAATAACCCTGTTTGTCGGCCGCACGATCACCAACAGCTTTGGATCGGAGAAGGCAACCGCGCTGAGTGTCGAATATCGGAGGGGGCTCTGGCGTTATGTGGATTGGACCGCATCCTGGCTGTACGAGGGAGACGCCCGCCTGACCAGACGGCACGGCCTGGCCAGCCAGCTCTGGGCCGTCAAGGCCTTTCTTGACGATAGAATCGCGTTGGGCTTCGGTGCGGGGGCCTATCTTGCCGTTGACCGGCAGGCGGGCCATGACCAGGACGATGACCGGACCATCTCCGCCATTGCCACCCTGACCGGAAGCTACCGCCTTGGCACCCACTGGTCTTTGCGCACCTCCTGGAACCGCATCGTCACCAACTACGACAGGGACACCGACGTCATCATGGGAGGCATCGGCTACCGGTTCTGACAGCCGGAGACAGATGCCGTATCGCGTTCCGGCTCGGGATATGCGGAGGAGTAAGGCCGTGTGCTCAGATAGTGGTAAAATTAAACTGAAACTACGCGAGAGGAGAAAACCATGAAAACATCCAGGATGGTTATGTATTGGACCATAGCGATTCTCACCGCGTTGTCGGCCATGTATATCCTGGCCCAGGAACCGCCCCCCGACTGGCCGATAAATCTCGTTCACCTGCTTACCAAGTATAAGTATTGAGACGATGGAACCAGGCATTGCCGCCACGTCGACCGGCCAGGTGAAAGAGCTTCCGGCCCGTGGAGGTACTATAAATTGTCTTGACAGGTGAGGTGTGAGCCCATAATATGGAATGAATGTTCATTCCCTAGCAAAGGAGCAGGCGCCATGGCAAAACCGGACAAGCGTGAAGAGATCATCCACGCGGCATTGGAATTGATCGCGGAACACGGCTTCCATGGCGCCCCCATGGCCATGATCGCCGAGCGGGCCGGCGTGGGCGCCGGTACGATCTATCGCTATTTCGAGAACAAGGATGTGCTCATCAACGACCTGTACCGGGAACTCGAAGAAAAAATGTACCCGTTTATCCTGGATGGTTATACGACCGCGGCGCCGTTCAGGGCGCGTTTCCTCCATCTCGGCACAGCGCTGTTGCGTTATTTTATCGAATATCCCCTGGATTTCCGCTACTTGGAACAGTTTCACAATTCCCCCTACGGTGTGGCCGTCCGGCGGGATAAAATCCTGGGAAACGGTGGAGGGTGCGATGCCTTCAGGGAGTTGTTCGAACAAGGCATGGCCCAGCAGGTGCTCAAGGATTTCCCGCTCGTCATACTCTTCGACCTGTCATTCGGCCCCCTGGTGACCGTGGCGCGCGACCATATCCTCGGTTTCGTCCACCTGGACAAAACCATGATCACCAGGACCATCGAGGCGTGCTGGGATGGGGTAAAGCGATAACGGGGCCTGGCGCTTCGCTCGTAGTATTATATAATCACAAGGAACGAACGCTCATTCCATTAAAAACATAGGGGTGTCTATGCAACTCACGTACAAAACGACAGTAATCGCAAGCATTGGAATCCTGGCCGGCAGCCTGCTGCTCTCCGGCTGCGGCAAGAAGAACGCCGAGCAAAAACCGGCAGCCCCTCCCGAAGTGGGGGTGGTGGTCGTCAAGCCGGAACGGGTGTCCCTGACCACCGATCTGCCCGGCCGCACCTCGCCCCACCTGATTGCCGAAGTGCGCCCCCAGGTGGGAGGCATCATCCAGAAGCGTCTTTTCGTCGAGGGGTCCGACGTGACGGCCGGCCCAGTGTTGTACCAGATTGATCCGGACCACTACCAGGCGACTCTCGCCAGCGCCAGGGCCACCCAGGCCAGGGCC
>JAATGX010000049.1 GCA_015688915.1 Desulfuromonadales bacterium | reverse complement strand
GTATGGCCGCCGGCGATCAGCGCCACGGTTTCCTCATCGTTCATCGCCATGTTGCCGAAGGCCGCACGGCTCGCGGGCGCTGCCGAGAGCGGGTCGCCGCTCGCGTTCGGGCCTTCCGGATTGACGTAGATCAGGCCCATCTCGGTGGCGGACAGCGGGTTCATCGCCAGCGCTTCCGGGTTGCGGTGGGCCAGCCATTCCTTTTCCTCACCCCAGTTCACGTCCAGATCCGGTTCCCACACGTCCTCGCGGCCGGCGGCAAAACCGAAAGTGCGAAAGCCCATCGATTCGAGGGCGACGTTGCCGGCCAGGATGATCAGGTCGGCCCAGGAGATCTTCTGGCCGTACTTCTGTTTGATCGGCCACAGGAGGCGGCGTGCCTTGTCCAGGCTGACGTTGTCGGGCCAGGAGTTGAGCGGGGCGAAGCGCTGCTGGCCGCGGCCGGCGCCACCGCGGCCGTCAACGGTGCGGTAGGTGCCTGCGCTGTGCCAGGCCATGCGGATCATCAGGCCGCCGTAGTGCCCCCAGTCGGCGGGCCACCACTCCTGGGAATCGGTCATCAGCTTGCGCAGGTCGGCCTTGAGCGCCCCGTAGTCGAGCTTCTTGAATTCCTCGGCGTAGTCGAATTTCTCACCCAGGGGGTTGGAACGGGACGAATGCTGGTTCAGCAAATCCACCCGCAACTGGTTGGGCCACCAGTCCCGGTTCGAGGTGCCGCCGCCGGCGACCTGTTTGTTGCTGCCTTTGCCCGTGACCGGGCACTTGTCGTCACTCATAAAATTGGCTCCTTTCGTCGTGCGAATTTGATTTCTGCGATGAGAACCTGCAGCAGATCACTACCAATGGAGAGACCAGAACACCCATGTATACAAACAGGAACAATTCCTGATTACGGGACAAAAAATATATGACCTGACCATCACGGGGCGCAGGTGCTGCACACGCCGTAAAACTCCAGGCGCACGTCATGAATCCTGAAGCCGGTCTGCTTTTCCACCACCTCCGGCAGCACCGGGGCAGGATTGATGTAATCTTCTATCCGGCCGCACTGGAGACAGATCAGATTGAAGTGATTGTCCGTATCCATGTCGTACCGGTTGTCCATGCCTTCAAACTCCAGCTCGCGGATCAGCCGGTGCTTCTTCAGCAAAGCCAGGGTGGCGTAAACCGTGGAGAGACTGATACTGGGACGGGTTTCCCGGGCGGCCCGGAAGATGGTCAGGGCCGAGGGATGGCTCTTGTCGCGGGTCAGTATCTCGACGACTGCACTCCGCTGCGGGGTCAGTTTCAGCCCCTGCTCCTTCAGCCCCCGCACAATCGAGTGTTTGATTTGCTCTCGTTTCATGGTATCCCTCAAACAGGAATGGTTCCTGCTTGAGGGATGTTTTAAACGCGGCCGGCCATTCTGTCAAGAGATTTCGTAACCGCTCTCCCAACTCGGCGACCGGGAACATGAAAAACGCGCCCCCCCTCTCGGAACCATATTCTGGCGGGCTACGTCGCAGACATGGCTAACTTCTCATAAATTGTATGTAATTATGCCAACGATTTCAGTGATGTCAACAGCAGCCCGGCAGGAAAAAATCACGATTCGAAGAAAAAAGCGGCAACGGGCGCCGCCCCTGACAGGCGGGTGCCCGCACTCCCGATCCGGCCAACTTATGCTATACTAAACGCCAGACATTTTTATCCCATAGAGCAGACAGAGTGGAGGAGGTTCCTTATGAAACAGATGTTGCTCATGCTGGCGGCACTGGCGTTCACCGCCAACGCCGAGGCAGCCGTCAAGACCAGGGTTATCGAGTACAAACAGGGAGACACCGTATTGGAGGGATATCTGGCGTGGGACGATACGCACCATGCCAAACGTCCGGGCATCCTGGTGGTGCACGAGTGGACCGGGCTCGGCCCCTATGTGAAGAAACGGGCCGAGATGCTGGCCAAGCTGGGCTACGTGGCCTTTGCCGCCGATATCTACGGCAAGGGTATCCGTCCCGCCACCCCGGCCGAGGCCGCCAGGGTCGCCACCATCTACAAGGATGACCGGCCCCTGATGCGGGCCAGGGTCAAGGCGGGATTGGACACCCTGAAGGCCCAGAAATACGTTGACCTGTCGCGCCTGGCCGCCATCGGCTACTGCTTCGGCGGCACCACGGTGCTGGAACTGGCCCGTGACGGGGCTGACGTGATCGGGACGGTCAGCTTCCACGGCGGCCTGTCCACCCCTACGCCACGGGATGCGAAGAACATCAAGGGCAAGGTCCTGGCCCTGCACGGCGCCGACGACCCCTTTGTGAAGCCGGACGAGGTGGCGGCCTTTGAAGATGAGATGCGCAAGGGGGGCGTTGACTGGCAGTTGAACAGCTACGGCGGCGCGGTGCACAGCTTCACCAACCGCGAGGCGGGTAACGACAACAGCAAGGGCGCGGCCTACAACGAAAAAGCGGACAAGCGTTCGTGGGAGGCGATGAAGGTGTTCTTTGCGGAGATATTCAAATAAAGGTTGAACATCGGATATGGTTTGCAGGGGGATGGTGCCTTATCCCCCTGCGTTTATAGTGTTCAGCTTGACTGTAATCTGAACTCTCGCCGGATATGAAACAAGCTCGCCGGGTCCATCAGCGCAGGACACGGGCGAGCAAAGGGGCCGCCAGGACGTTGAGCAGGCCGACAAGCACCATGACGAGCCCGGCAATGGCGCCGACCTCTCCGTCCATCTGGTGCGCCCTGGCCGTGCCCGCCCCGTGGGCGCCCATGCCGAGGAGCGCCCCCCGGGCCAGGGTGGACCGCAGCGGCAGGCAGGTGAGCAACCCCTCGCCCATGGCGACGCCCAACACGCCGGTAATCACCACGAACACGGCGGTGAGCGCCGGCACGCCGCCGATG
>JAATGX010000142.1 GCA_015688915.1 Desulfuromonadales bacterium | reverse complement strand
GACCGGTCTCTGGACATCCTGTGCCGGATGGTGCATGAGTACCCCGGCACCAAGGTCTTGGAATTCAATGGCAATTTCGGCCAGCACATGGCCATTCTGGCGGCCTTCGAGGTGTCGCGGGGCGAGATCGTGATCACCCTGGACGCCGACCTGCAGAACCCGCCGGAAGAGATTCCCCGCCTGGTAGCCGAGATCGAAAAAGGGCACGACGTGGTCGGCACCATCCGGCAGAAACGGCAGGACACGCTCTTCCGACGGCTGGCGTCGCGCATCGTCAATATCACTACCAACAAAATGACCGGCATGCATATGAACGACTATGGCTGCATGCTGCGGGCATACCATCGCAATGTCATCGTCAACATCAACCGGTGCCAGGAAACGACCACCTTCATTCCGGCCCTGGCCCAGACCTTCTGCTCCAACCCGGTGGAAATCGAGGTGGCGCATGCCGAGCGGGCCGCCGGCGAGAGCAAGTATTCCCTCTATAAACTGATCCGGCTCAACTTCGACCTGATGACCGGTTTTTCAGTGGTGCCGCTGCAACTGTTTGCCCTGTTCGGTACCCTTACCTCTCTCCTTTCGCTGGCATTCGCCCTGTTCCTGCTGGTCCGGCGCTTCATCGTCGGGGCAGAGGTAGAGGGAGTCTTCACCCTGTTCGCCATCCTGTTCTTCTTTGTCGGCATCATTATCCTGGGGATCGGTATTGTCGGCGAGTATGTGGGCAGGGTCTACCAGGAGGTGCGAAAGAGGCCGCGGTTCGTGGTCAGGAAAACCTATGGTATCGAAGATTAGGGATGGTTTTTCGCCATCCCGTGGGAAAAGACAGTGAAAGCTAACAAACTGATAATCTGCGCCTATCACAACGTCGGTTACCGTTGTATCGAGGAGTTGCTGCGCCAGGGGGCCGAGATCAGCCTGATCTTCACCCACGAGGATTCGCCGAACGAGGAGATCTGGTTCGCGTCCGTGCGGGAACTGGCCGACAGGCACGGCATCCCGTATCTGACATCTGACATCAACGAACCGGAGAATGTGGAACGGGTGCGGGCTATTGCCCCGGACTTCATCTTTTCCTTCTACTATCGGAACATGATCAAGCCGGTGGTGCTTGAGATTCCGAAGCACGGGGCGCTCAACCTGCACGGCTCGTATCTGCCCCGGTACCGGGGGAGGGTGCCGGTCAACTGGGCCGTGATTAACGGCGAAACCGAAACCGGGGCTACCCTGCACTACATGGTGGAAAAGCCGGATGCCGGGGATATCGTGGACCGGGAGCGGGTGGAGATCGCGTTCACCGATACGGCCCTGGACGTGTTTCACAAGGTAGCCGCGGCGGCGGTGACGGTCATCTCCCGCGCCTGGCCGCTCTTGCGTGAGGGAACGGCGACGCGCATCCCCATGGATCTGACCGCGGGGAGCTACTTCGGCGGCCGCAGGCCGGCCGATGGCCGGATCGACTGGACCAGGCCGGCCGTGGAGATTTACAACCTGATCCGCGGGGTAACCCATCCCTATCCCGGGGCGTTCACGTTTCTGGGCGACAAGAAGGTCATCATCTGGCAGGCCTGGCCGGTGGATGGTACGGGCGAGCCGGGACGCATCGCGTCGCAAGGGCCGCTTCTGATCGGCACCGGTAACGGGCTGCTTGAGATCAGATCGCTGCAGATGGACGGGGAAACTGAGACGGCGGTATCTCACGTCCAGATGGTAGAGACGAAATTTGATTAGAAACCTTCCGGCTCCGACAAGGGGCCGTCCAACAAAGGAGATGGAATGAAAGTCCTCATACTCGGCGTCAACGGCTTTATCGGCAACGCCCTCACCCACCGCATCCTTACCACCACCGACTGGGAGGTCTTCGGCCTGGATATGGCCTGCGACAAGCTGGAACGCTCGCTGGGCGATTCCCGCTTCAACTTCCTGGAAGGCGACATCACCATCAACAAGGAGTGGATCGAGTACAACATCAAGAAGTGCGACGTGGTCCTGCCGCTGGTGGCCATTGCCACGCCGGTCACCTATGTCAAGGACCCGCTCAGGGTCTTCGAGCTGGATTTCGAGGAGAACCTCAAGATCATCCGCCTGTGCCACAAGTATAAAAAGCGGGTGATCTTCCCCTCCACATCCGAGGTCTACGGCATGTCGCCCGATCGCGAGTTCGACGAGGAAAATTCGCCGCTCATGCTGGGGCCGATTGCCAAGGAGCGCTGGATCTATTCCTGCGCCAAACAGATGTTGGATCGGGTCATCTACGCCTATGGCAATCACGAGGGGCTCAAATTCACCCTGTTCCGCCCCTTCAACTGGATCGGCCCCAAGCTGGACAGCATCCATACGGCCAAGGAGGGGAGCTCCCGCGTCCTGACCCAGTTCCTCTACGATATCCTGGCCGGAGAGCCGATCAAACTGGTGGACGGCGGCAATCAGCGGCGTTCCTTCACCTACATCGAGGACGGCATCGACTGCCTGATGCGGATCATCGCCAACGAGAACGGCTGCGCCGACGGCAGGATCTTCAACATCGGCAACCCCGCCAACGACCTCTCGGTCAAGGAGTTGGCCCATAAGCTGCGCGCAATGGTGGCAGAGTTCCCCCTGTACCGGGAAAAGGCTGAAAAATGCCGCATCGAGGAGGTAACCTCCGATAACTTCTACGGCAAGGGATACCAGGACATGCTGACCCGCGTCCCCTCGGTCAAGCGCGCCAAGGAGTGCCTGGGATGGGAACCGGTTACGACCGTGGACGACGCCCTGCGCAAGACCCTGGAGTTCTATCTGGTGGATGAGCGGGAAAAATTGAGTGAATTCCTGTAGGTATGAACCGCAACGGTTTTACCCTGATAGAGATTGCCGTGGTGTTGGCCATCATCGCCATGGCGATGATGCTGGTCATCCCGCGTCTCCCCTCTTCCGAACATGAAAATGTGAAAGCATCAGCCAGCACCCTGGCCGCGACCCTGCGTTACATGCAGGAGCGGGCGGCAACCTCCGGGACGCCGTATTACCTGCAAATCGAACCGGGAACGGACGCGGTGCAGGTCCTGCAGAATGCTGACGACGGGAGCAAGAAAGATGCGGAGGACCCCCTGCTGCAACAGCGGCCGGTCAGGAAAGGGATCGTGGTTGCCGATGTGGTCAGGCCCCGCCTGGGCAAAGTGACCGAGGGAGAGGTTATGCTGCCCGTGGGAGCGGGAGGCGTGCGGGCCACCATTCACCTGCGTTCGCCGGACGGCACGTTCTGGACGGTGATGGCCTTTCCATCCAGCGGCAAGGTCAAGGTTTATCAAGGCTATCAGGAGGAGGCGCTGTGAGGGGAGGCCTCAAAGGGTTCACCCTGCTGGAGGTGATGGTGGCTCTGGCCATCATGGCAAGCGTCATTCTGACCGTGCTGGGAGCGGTCAACTTCCAGCTCGGCATCATTGCCAACGAGCGCGACAATACGACCTTTATCCTCCTGGCACGGTCCAAGATGGACGAGTTGCTGTTTGAGCAGGAAAACGCTGTGCAAAAGGGCGAGGGCACTTTGGCCCCGGCCCATCCCGAGTTGACCTGGCAGGATGAATTGTTTCCCGTGGATGTGGTCATTCTGGGATACCCTGTCAAATTCAAGAAGCTGGTGGTCCGGGTGCGGCGCGATTCGGACAAGCGGGAGGTGGTGCTTGAACGCTATATCCTCCCCAAGTAAAGGCTTCACGCTCCTGGAGATCCTGATCGCCCTGCTGCTGTTGGCTATCTTGACGACCGTGCTCTACGGGAGTTACTTTGCCGTTGTCCGCGCCAGGGACCGGGCGTCCGGTGGCATGGAGGCCCGGCGGGAACTGGGGGCAACCCTTGATCTGCTGCGCCGGGAGATCGCTTCGGCACAATACAATGCCGATGACAAACAACGGCTGCGCTTTGTGGTAGAGGACCGGGACAACTTCGGCAAGCCGGCCTCCAACCTGGAACTGACCACCTTGGCGCCGTCGTCGGGGGGGGCGCTCCCGGAATCCGGTATCATTGATGTCCAGTATCGCATGCTGGAAAAGGACAAACAGCAGATATTGACCCGCCAGGAGCGGGATGTCTTTTTCGCCCCCGATACGCTGCCGATCGACCCCCAGATGGAACATATCAGCGCGTTCCTGGTAGAGTGTTATGACGGTTCCAAGTGGGTCAAAAGCTGGGACACGGCCCTCAACGGCAGGCTGCCGCCGCGGGTGCGCATCACGATTCAGTTTGACGAGGGGAGCAAACCGGTGGAGTTTACCGTGTACGCGACCCCCAGGCTCGCGTCCTCATGAGAAATGAAAAGGGCTTTGCCCTGATCTTAACGCTGGTGGTGACCGCCCTGATGGTGGCCCTGGCGGCTGAACTGATGCATCAGGTATACGTGGATACGTCGATCAGCCGGAATTTCCGGAACGGCCAGCAAGCCTCGATCCTGGCGGAATCGGGGGTTGAGGCGACCAGGTCATTGCTTCAGATGGTAGTGCCGAGCCGTCAATACACTTCACTTTCCGACATGGCCATGTTGGCGACGGTAATCAATCGCGTCGATGAGACCGGTTCGATCAATATTACCGTGGTCGAGGAAGACGGCAAGATCAACCTCAATGGTTTGGTGAAACAAAATGGCCAATATGAACCGAACACCTTGAAGATTCTGACGCGGCTGGGAACGCTGATTGCCCATCCGGTCACTGACTCGAAAGCCTGGGATAACCTGGCTGCCTGGCTGGATACCAATTTCCCGCCCGTTTCCGGCGGTGCGGACACGCCGTATTACCAGAGCCTGCAACCGCCTTACAAGGCCCGCAAGGGGAGGCTTGCCACCATTGACGAGCTGTCGATGGTCAAGGGGTTCACCCCGGAAATGGTTGCCGATTTGCGGCCGTATGTGACGGTCTATAGCCAGCCGACATTGACCTATTTTTCCAAGATCAATATCAACACGGCCCCCCGAAAGGTGCTCTTGGCGTTGAGTGATCAAATGAATGACACCATGGCCGACCGGATTGTCAGGGAATATCAGGGCGATCCGAATAACCCGTTCAAGGCAATAGGGGAATTGTCCAAAGTGCCCGGCCTTGATGCGATCGCCGGCGAGCTCCCCGGAATGATTGACGTCATTGGGCAGACCTACAGGATCATAGCGGTGGGGCAGGTTAAAGATTCAGCCCGGACGATAGAAGCGGTTGTACGTGTGTCCGGTGGGATGTCAGGGATACTGTCGTGGCAGGAGTACTAATCGGAGAGTTTCAGTAGGAACCAGGGGTTATTCATGGAATATCTGATAATTCAGGTCGAAGAGGAACGGGTGACCGCCGCGCGGTTCGAGGTTTCAGGCCGGTCCGCTACTTCCGCCGGCGCGGCGGTGTTCGAACGGGGAGCGGAACAGGACTTGTCCGCCGTCGCCTCCCGGATTGCGGAGGCCGGCAGCGGAGCGCCGCGGGTTGTGCTCTGCCTTGCCGCCTCGCGGTTCGCCCAGCGTTCCGTGGAACTGCCGCTCACCGATCTGCGCAAGGTGCGCGAGATCCTGCCTGTCCATCTGCAGGGTGAGATTGCCCTGCCGGCTGAAGAGGCGGTCTTTGACGTGGTTCCTTCCGCCAGCGGGACCTACCTGGCATTATGGGCGAAACGATCAGACATTGCCCAGGTCGTTGCCACCTTCAGGGACGCGGGGATCGAGCCCCAGGTTGTCAGCGCGGCCCCATTCGCCTGGCGCTTCCTTCCCGGTATTGGCGAAGACTGCGCCGTGTGCGACGGAACGGCCCTGGCCGTCATCACGGACGGCACGCTGTCGTACCTCCGTTCCTTTGACGGCACAGAGCCTGACAAGCAACTGGCCTCCACCCTCGTGGCCCTGGAGCTGTCCGGCATGCCGCTTCCCCCCCGGCTGGTCGTCTTCGGCGTCCATGCCGGCTCGCTGGCGGCGGTGGAGGGGCTGCCGCTACCGGTGGAGCAGTTGCAAGCGCCCATGGAACTGGGGCATCTGTTCAGGAATGACGAAACCTTCCATCAGTTGGCCGGACCCTACGCCGTGGCGCGGGCTTGCCATGCCGGGGCGCTGCCCGACTTCCGCCGGGGAGATCTGGCGTGGACGGCCGGAGATCTGAAGATCAGGCGGAAACTGCTGGTGACCGCCTCCCTTGCCGCAGTGACGATACTGTTGCTTTTCGTCTACAAGGGTCTGCAATACCAAGCGCTCCGTACCGACCTGACCTCACTCAATGCCTCCATTAACGCTATCTACCGGGAGATCTTTCCGACGCGGGCCAAGGCGGTTGACGAAGTGGCCGAGATCAAGGGGGAGATCAGGAGATTGTCGGGGGTGGAAACCGGCAGCAGCTTTCTGAATGTGCTCAAGCGGCTGGCCGATGCCAAGGGCACCACTATCAATGGGCTCTACGAGGCCGAAGTGGAGGGAAACGCCGTGCGGATGAAAGGGGATGCGCGCTCGGCCCAGGCGGTCAACGAGTTCAAGGCGGCCCTGACCCCCCTGATGGCGACCATTGCACTGGGTGAGGTCAAGAGCCGGCCTGACGGCACCGTTACCTTTTCCCTGTCCGGTACGCTCAAGGAGGTGCAGAAATGAGTATCATCACGGATATCCTTGAACGATGGCGCAGCCTTGACAGCCGTACCCGCCTCTGGTCCGGCTATGGCCTGATCGGCCTGCTGGTGATTGTGATGTTGTGGTCGGCCATGGCCGGCCGTGCGGCTGATCTGGAGCGCAAGCGCGCGGCCCGCGAGGCGGTGCTCAAGGAGATGTTGCCGCTCAAGGTGGCCTACCGTGCGGCCAAACAGTCATCAGACCTGCTGAAGGGACGGTTGGCGTCGGTGCGTCCGGATGATTCACCGGCCAAGGTCATCGAAGAGATCGGCATCAAGGGCAAGGGGCTCAAGATTACACCGGTCAAGGGGGAAGAGCGGGCCGGCTTCATCGAGGACGCCGCCGACGTGCGCATAGAAGGGTTGACGCTCAACGAGGCGCTCAACCTGGAGCACCGCCT
>JAATGX010000061.1 GCA_015688915.1 Desulfuromonadales bacterium | reverse complement strand
TGTACGGGAAGTACATGGTGGTGTTCGGCGACTCGGAGCAGGGGGGGGACTTCGACATGGACGCCCGGGCCGAGTACGAAGTCTGCACGGCGGCCGCGGCCGCCGCGGGCTATGGGAGTTGCAGCAGCGACTCCGGCTTGGCGAGCAACCAGATCGACCTCAAGGTGACCAACCCCTATGCCAGCGCCGGCATTTTAGGAGGGATCGGATTCGTTATCTCCGGCACCAGCGGCAACCGGACCTCCCCTGTCACCATGCCCAACGATGGCACCTACATCGTCAACCGACAAATGGACAAGTCTCAGAATACCGCTACGTGCCCGACCGGCACCTCCGCCTCCCAGCCCTGTACGGTCAACTCTCTGGGGGTCGCCTGGAACAAGGTCTTCACCGCCGCCAGCACCGGTTCGGCCGGACTTCTGCATGACCCCCTGTGGTATGCCGCGAAATGGGGCGGTTTCATCGACTCGGACAACGACAACATACCCGACCAGACACCGGAATGGGCCAAGAACAACGGCATCGACCCCGACAACTACTTCCTCGTGATCAACCCCCTAAAACTGGAGACCCAACTGGACAGCGCCCTGACCTCCATCCTGGCCCGCGTCTCGTCCGGCACGGCGTCCTCCATCCTCAACAACAGCGAGGGGAGCGGGGCGAATCTGCTCCAGGCCGTATTCTATCCCCAGAAGACCTTTGACAACAACACCACGGTGAACTGGATCGGCGAGATGCAGAACCTCTGGTACTATCTGGACCCGTTTTTCAACAGCAGCACGGTGCGGGTCGATACCAACGGCGATTATTCCCTCGACCTGGCAAACGATTCCATTGCGCACTTCCGTTTCGACACTGCCCAGAACCAGACGGTTGTCGATCTTGTCAAGGATGTCAACGGCAACGGTTTGAGCCTCACTAGTGCAGGCACATACGGCGCCGACGATCCGAACGTGAAGAGCCTGTGGCGGGCGGGTAAATTGTTGTGGCAACGGAACGTGGCATATTCGGGCGAGCCCCAGTACGACCCCCGGAAGATCTATACCGTTACCAGTTCCGCGGCGGGAGCCGCCTTGACATCATTTGCAAACAACGGCAGCTTCAACGCCGATTTGACGGTTCAGACACTGCTTCAGGCCGCAAGCACAGGCGAGGCGGGCACCATCATCGATTATATCAACGGCATAGATCAGCCGGCCGCCGGTTATCGCGGCAGAAAGGTCACCATCCTTGGCTGCGGCCTGACCGGTACCCAAGGCTGCACGCGCGAGTGGAAACTGGGCGACATCATCAACTCGACCCCGAAACTCGAATCCACGGTCAGGTTGCAGAGCTATGACCTGCAGTCCCCCAACGGCTATGGCGATTCGTCCTATGCGTCGTTTGTGGCGTCGACGAATTACCAACACCGGGGCATGGTTTTTGTCGGCGCCAACGACGGCATGCTGCATGCCTTCAAGCTGGGCTTGCTGGACGTCTCCGGGCAGACGGCGACCCATAAGGCGCGTATGAAAGATCTCGACGGTTCCAACGCCACGGCCGCCAGCAACCTCGGGCGCGAGGAATGGGCCTTTATTCCCCGCAACGCCCTTCCGTACCTGACATACCAAGCCGATCCCGCCTATTCGCACCTCTTTTCTGTCGATACCACGAGCACGCTGGTGGACGCCAGCATCAACGTTCCGTCGGACAACGACTCTGCCGTCTACCCGAGCTGTAGTGCCGACACCTACTGGAACTGCGGCAAAAAGACCGTGAAGGACTCGAGTGGAAATCTGAACATGGGCACGTCAAGCTGGCGGACGATCATTGTCGGCGGCATGGGCTTCGGAGGCGCGTCCCGGAACTCCACAACCCCCGCGAGCACAACCACGGGGGGGTGCGATGACAAGGTAAGCACCGGCACCTGCGTCAAGACTCCCGTTGACGGCACCGGCTACTCGTCATATTTCGCCCTGGACGTGACCAACCCGCATGTGCTCCCCGGTGGCACCGATCCGGTCAAGTTCATGTGGGAGTTCAACGGCGACCCGGACCATGGCGACTACCTGGGGTATACCACCACCGGCCCGGCCATTGTGCGTGTGGGCAGTAAAAACAAAAACGGCAGGTGGTTTGCCGTGTTCGGTTCCGGCCCGACCGGTCCCATTGACGGAACGAACCACTCGTTCCAGGGAACGTCCGATCAGGAACTCAAGCTGTTCGTGGTCGATCTGGCCACCGGCACGTTGGTGAGAACGATCAGGACCGGTGTGCTCAACGCCTTCGCCGGTTCCCTTTCCAGCGGTGTGATCGATACGGACAAATGGAATTCGCAGTCAACCGGCTTTTACAGTGATGACGCCATCTATGTCGGGTATACCCAGAAAGACACCTCGGTGACGCCCAATACCTGGACCAAGGGGGGCGTGCTGCGTGTGCTGACCAAGGAGGATACCGATCCGGCCCACTGGGTGACCGGCACGGTCATCAGCGGCATCGGGCCGGTAACGACCGCGATTACCAAGCTGCAGGACCGCAATGCCGTGTACGACAAAACCATGTCGAGCGCGGCCCGGGGCAAACTCTGGCTCTACTTCGGCACCGGCAGGTATTATTACAAGGCCGACGCACTTGACAATCAGTATCGTCTGTACGGCATCCAGGAACCGTGCTACTCCAGCAATTCGGGCGGCCCCAACTTCACGCCTGTCGGGCCGATCAATGACTTTGACCTGAGCGGCAACACGGGCACCTGCAACACGCCGGTAACGGAAGCCGGTCTGCTGGACCAGAGCGGCAGCGCGACAACGGCTCCGGCATCCAGCCTGCCGACCGACAAGCTCGGCTGGTACATCAGCCTGGACACCTCGGCCCTTAACGACGGTTACAGTTCCGAGCGGGTCGTGACCAATCCGGTGGCCTCCCCATCAGGCGCCGTCTTCTTCACCACCTTCCGGCCGACCAGCGATATCTGCGGGTATGGGGGCAACTCAAACATCTGGGCGCTGAGATACGATACCGGTGCCGCGCCACCGGCCGCTGGCATGCAGGGCAAGGCGCTTGTCCAGGTGTCCACCGGGGCCCTGGCGGAGGTTTCCCTGGCCACGGCATTCAGCAACCCGGGCAACAAACGGTTGGACAATCGGCGCACCGCCACGGCGATATCGGGCATGCCGCCGTCGGCAAGCGGGCTTGCCCTGCTTAACAGCCCGAAACCGGTGAAAAAGATTTTGCATTACCAGGAAAAATAGATGGCAGGTGTCCCGCTTTCGGATAGGGCATTCGGAGGGGATGTGCGAACAGGGAGTGGATGCGCGATGAAATCTCCGACCAAAGGTTTTGCGCTTACCGAGCTGATCACGGTGATGGTCATTCTGGGCATATTGCTGAGCATTGTGTCGCTTAACTTCAGTTCGTGGCAGAAGAAATATTATATTGAAAACCAGGCCAAGGAGATGATGGCCGATCTCAACGACCTCAGGATGCGGGCAATCCAGACGAAGAGCAACCATGTGGCCGTGCTCAGCGCCAATCCGCAATTGATGACCTTTCGCAGTTATACGTCCGAAGAGCCCGTGACCTTGACCACCGGGAGAGAGGTGTTCAGAAAAAGCCTCAAGTATCCTGTCAAGCGCCAAAAAACCGGGGGGAGTCTGGATGTTTGCGGCGATATAGGCATTACGCCCCGGGGGTTTACACAGGATTTCCAGGTTGGCGGTACGTTTCAAAGCAATCAGACGCTTGTCATTCTGCCGGTTGGCAGCAGTGCAAGCCTCGATTGTCTGGTTATTTCGGACGCACGAATAAATCTGGGGCAAAACAATGGGACTGGTTGTGTCTTCAAATAGAGCCGGCTTTACGCTGGTTGAGCTGCTGGCGGCCATGGTCATCATGATGGTGGGACTGCTGGGCCTCTTGCAAACCGTCAACGTGGCCTTGCTGCACAACATGACGAACCAGTTGCGCGGTGACGGGATCCAGGTGGCGGACGAGCAGATGGCGCTTGAAATGACCAAACCATTCGACTTGATCTCCACGAACGCAACCCCCAATACCAAAACCATCCGCAGGGATATCAATCTCACCTTCAAAAACTACTCGGTCACCAGGATGGGCACCGCCGTGTCGAGCAACACCAAGAGCGTTGTGGTCACGGTGGGGTGGAAATACAAGGGGCAGTCGTATTCCCACTCCATCAGCTCCCTGCTCAGCAAATTCAACCAGTAACCGGACGCCGCGCCATGAGACTGAACAACAACAAAGGTTTCACGCTTGTCGAGATGATCATCGTCACCGCCATATTCATGGTGGTCATCATGATCACGGGCGATGCGTTCAAGACAATTCTGGACCAGACCATGAAGCTCTACAAGAGCGAGGAAAGCAACATCGAGGGCGTGGTGGGGCTGGAGATGTTCCGGCACGACCTGGAGCAGGCCGGATTCGGGCTGCCGTATTCCTATCAATTGTCTGGCATTACGTATACGGAAGCCGGCTATGCACCGGCCAATGGGTATAATGATGCCCCCAGCGGAGTTCCGCGCGCTTTTGTCGCCGGTAACAACCTGGCGGCCACATCCGACGGCAACGGCTCGGATGGCGGGACATACGGCATCCTGGCGGGAACCGATTACCTGACCATCAAGGCTACCTCGGTAGGAATGACGGATGCTTCCCAAAAGTGGACCTACCTCACCTATTCCAGTAGCGGCAAACCTGCCAAGAGCTGGCCTTCCGGAAATTTCAAAGCCGGCGACAAGGTCATCATGCTGCGCCGCTCTTTTCAGGATTCGGGCTATAGCAATCAACTCGTATACGACACAACGACCCCAAGTATCTATTGGGTTGGGTACACGTACTCACAATCGGGTTATGCAGAGGCCTTTTCACCGGTTTTACCTTCGGAAGTTTTCTATGTGTATGGCATTTCTTCAGGTTCTGATGTGGGCATGCCCTTCAACAGGGCAGATTATTTCGTCGCAACGCCTTCTTCCGGCTCCACTGCACAAGTCTCACCCACGTGCGCGCCAAATACCACCGGTATCCTTTACAAAGCCTCGGTCAATCATAAATCGACCAGTCCCGGTGGAAAACTTACCTATATGCCGATCCTCGACTGTGTTGCCGACATGCAGGTCGTGTTCGGCTGGAACCTGGCGGACCTGTCCGGCAGCGTCGTCACTGACCCCGCGCTCACCGGGGGAGGGCCGGTCGATACCTGGTCGAACGCGGACGGCAGCAGTTACAGCACCGATTTGACGTTGCCTGCCAGCGATTATATTCAAAATACGATTTTGAAAGATCCCGGTCATATCCGCACGAAGCTGAAAGTGGTGAAGATCTACATCCTGGCGCAGAACGGCCGCAAGGACCCGAGTTATACCTCGCCGAGCGCGATATTTTATGATGATCCCGCTAATCCCGCCGGTGTCAACAGCCTGACAAGGCCGACCGGTTATCCAATCAGCGCGGCCATGAGGAACTATCGCTGGAAGGTGTATCGGCTGGTCATTAAGCCCAAGAATCTCATTTCCAACCAGTAGCGGCCTCAAGGGCGAACCATGTCATTCCAATTCCAAATCAAAGCGGCATCTTCGTTGGCTCGTCTTCGGCTCCTCAACGTACTACCTGTACGCCTTCGTCGCCTCAATCCTCGCCGCCTTGATATCATCTTTGATTTGAAACCGGAATTACGGAACAGCCTCATGAAAATCACCCGTACAGTCGGGAACGAAGATGGCATCGCGCTGGTCACGTCACTCATGCTGACCTTGATCTCGTTGGCGATCATCATGTCTCTGATGTACCTGATGACGCTCGGCATCCAGCGCACCGGGGCCTCCAAGCGCTACAAGAGCGCCTTGGAGGCGTCCTACGGCGGCACGGAGATGGTGGTCAAAGACCTGATCCCGTATATCATGCGCAATTATGACAACCCGCAGTTGATCACCAGCCTGCAAAACGATTTCAGCGGCGTCTCGGCGACGGTATCGGCCACGCCGGAGTGCTTCCAGGCAAAACTGACCAAGCCGACAGCCAATTGGCCGGCGGCATGCAGTGCGACACTCAATCCAAAAGCACAGCCCGATCTCCAATTGACCCTGCCGGGAACCAATGCCCTGCCCTTTACCGTCTACTCGAAGATTACGGATACCGTGGCCGGCAATACGGACCTCAGCGGACTCCAGCTTGAGGGCGCCGGCGTTGCCGAGACGACACCGGTGATCACCCCGCAGCATTTCCCCTATATCTACCGGCTCGAAGTCCAGGCGGAACGCGCCGTAAATGCAGTAGAAAAATCAAATATCTCAGTATTGTACGCCTATTGACGGACAGGTGACCGGCGGGCGTCGACATGTGTCAGTGTCTATCTCTTATACATAATTATGCAAAATTATCTTGACAATTAGGCAAATTACCGTAAATTTTGCCCAATATCACACTCATGTCAGGGTAGAGCGCGTATGAAGTGTCAGAACAGGGTAAAAGTGATTCGTGAATCCCGCTTGATGAGCAAGTCGGAATTGTCCCGCAAGGCAGGTGTGTCAGTGCTTACCATCGACAGGGTCGAACGGGGAGAGCAATGCCGCATGGATACCATGCGAAAAATCATCCTGGCATTGGGCTATACGCTTGAGCAAAAGAGCGAGGTCTTTCAGGATTGATCTTGACAGGGATGTGACATGTTTTTGTTCAGAAAGAAAAAAGAGGTCATCGGCATAGACATCGGCTCAAGTTCCGTCAAGCTGGTGCAGATCAAGGGACAGAACGGGGCATACCATCTCCTCAACGTGGGCATCATCCCGTTGTCGCCGGAGGCCATAGTCGACAACACCCTGATGGACAGCGCCTCCATCGTGAGCGCCATAAGAAACCTCGTTGCAAGTCTCGGCATAAAACTCAAGGATGTCGCCTGCTCCATCTCCGGCAATTCCGTCATCATTCGCAAGATCACCCTTCCCGCCATGTCCTCTGATGCGCTTGAAGACCAGATCGTCTGGGAAGCGGAGCAGTATATTCCGTTCGACATCAACGACGTCAACCTGGATTTCCAGATTTTATCCCCCGACAGCATTGACCCCGCCAAGATGAACGTCCTGCTCGTAGCCAGCAAGAAAGACCTGATAAACGATTATATCGCCGTGTTCAACGAGGCCGGGCTTCAGCTTTCGGTTGTGGATGTCGCCTCGTTTACCATTCAGAATACCTTTGAATTGAACCACGATGTCGATCCCGACGAGGTGATGGCGCTGATCAACATCGGGGCCAGCGTCATGAACATCAACATTGTCAAAGCGGGAATTACCCTCTTTACGCGGGATGTCCAGATGGGGGGCAACCTCTACAGCGAGGAGCTCCAGAAGCAGATGGGACTGAGCGGTTCCGAGGCCGAGTCCTCGAAACTGCTGGCCGGAGAATCCGGCAATAGCGCCCTTCTGACGGTGCTCGCCAAGGTCAATGAGACCATTACCCAGGAAGTAAGGCGTTCCCTGGATTTCCATAACTCAACGGCCAATGATGAACGGGTCAGCCGTATTTTTATCAGCGGCGGCTGTTCGAAGGTGTACAACCTGCTGGAAACCATTCATGAGAAGCTTGGAGTGCCGGTTGAGATGATCAACCCCTTTGCCAAAATAAAGTACAACGAAAAGGATTTTGACCCTGAATACCTGGAGGAGATCGGCCCGCTCATGGCGGTAAGCGTTGGGCTTGCCATACGGAGGGTAGGGGACAAATGATCAAGATCAACCTGTTACCCATACGTGCCGCCAGAAAAAAGGAAACGGCCATACAGCAGATTGCCATATTCTGTGCCAGCCTGGCGCTGGTGGCGGTGATCGTGGCAACGATGTATATTGTCAAGCAGGTGCAGATATCCTCGACAAAGAACGACATAACCGCGGCAAATACCAGGATCAATGAACTGAAGTCAAAGATAGG
>JAATGX010000302.1 GCA_015688915.1 Desulfuromonadales bacterium | reverse complement strand
TTCTTCGATGCCACCGACCAGAGCACGCTTCTGACCAGCATGGACTATGCGTTCCTCATCGCGACGGCCAGCACGGGGAACAACGCCACCTCCAGCCCGACCCTGCCCTTCATCGGAGCAAGCCTCGGCAAGGAAATCTACATGGGCAGCTTCCAACCGCCTTTCGGCGGGGGCGTCATCTGGCCCGGAGACCTGATGATGTTCGGCACCCGGGAAACCAACGGCACGGTCAGCATGCTCGACAAATCAGGCAATGTGACCACCAACCTGGTCAAGGCCAATGCCGTTTGGGCTGCCTCCAACGCGCTGGCCACGACCAATCGCTTCTGGGATGCCGCCACCCAACCCGGGACCTCGGCCTCGGCCCGCAACCTTTGGACGAGACTGCCCAGCACCGGCAAAACCGAGCCGGCCCTCACCCAGTTTACTTATGCCACCACCAACAAGGACGGCAGCAAGAATACTGCCTTTGACGACGGCAACGGTGGGGGGTTGCAGAATTACGTGGCCACCACCCAGGCGTACGCCACCAAGCAGGTAGTCATCCAACGCGCCATGGGTGGCGACACCTTGAACTCCGGCACTCCGCCAACCGTGCCGCCGACCGCGAATCGGTCCGACATCATGGGCGACATCATCAGTTCGTCGCCCAACGCGGTGGAATACACGCTCAGCGACTGGCAGTCGCAACTCCCGTCCTCGTTGTCGGCTTTGTCGGGCGCTACAACCAGTCATTTTCGACTCATCCTGGTGGGTACCAACCAGGGCTGGCTCCATGCTTTCGGCGAAGTGACCCAGGACTCCTTGACCGACACAACTCAAACCACCGTGAACGCGGCAGTGGATGAACTCTGGGCCTTCATGCCCACGGATTTCCTCAACAACCTGGACTGGATCAACAACCTCAACAATCCTCATAAACTGATGGTGGATGCCCCGCCGGCGGTCTACTACCTGGATCTGCCCACCTCCAGCGGAACCGGCAACGGCAAGATCGACAAGGGTGAACGGGCCATCGCCGTGTTCGGCCTGGGCAAGGGCGGGCGCAGCTATTACGCCCTCGACATCAGCAACCCCTTCAAACCCGCCCTCAAGTGGTCGCTGGTTCCGGACGAATGGCAGAATTTCGATCCGGCCCGCGATCTCACCGGCCTGGGTGGAGGCACGCTGGCAACCATCATCAGCCATATGGGCTACTCCACCGGCACCCCCGCCTTCGGCCGGATCCTGCACAACAATGTGCTTCGGGACGCCGTTTTCCTGGGCGGAGGCTTCAGCACCCCCGCCGTGGATTCCGCCTTCGGCACCGGCCTGGGACGCTCTGTGCTGGCGCTGGATGTCTACACTGGCGAGGTGCTGGCAGCGGTCGATCTTTCCGCCATCCCATTGACCTCCAATCAGAAGGCGGTCGGCCCAGTCGGCTCCGGCCTAATCCCCTTCGAATTTATTCTCAACTCCGGCATGGCCCAGCGGGCCTATTTCCTGGACTACACCGGGGGCCTGTTCTCATGGGGTTCCAAGGCCTTGGGGCAGTTGTCAGGCTATGGAAATTTCCGGGTGGACAGTTCCGAACTCACCCAGTGGAACATCCGCAGGGTTTTCCAGGACGATAACACCATGATGGCCACCTCATCCGCAAACGCGCCCATCAACAACCGCTACACCACCCCGCCCGCCCCCTTCCGGGTTGGCACGTTCCCCGGTCCAGCCATGAGCGGACAGGTGACCCCGGCCGCGGTGGGCATCGCCATGGTCAGCGGGGATCGGAACAACCCAGTGGACATATACCCGAGCAACGGTTCAACCCAAAAGGCACCATTGAACCACCAGTTGGTCGTGGTGTTCGACCGTCAGGACAGTTACGGCCTGGGCCTGGATGATGGCAAACAGAACAACGGGCCGGATACCGGAATCGTGCCGAATACCGGACCCAGCGTTTATACGGGCAATCTGGTCCCTCTGCCCACCGGCAATGTCACCACCACGCCGACTCCGGTCGATTGCGCCGCAGCTGACGACTCCGACAAGGCGTACCAGATCTTCACCCCTGGCTGTCCGAATTTTTTCCTGGGCAACGGCACTGATTCCACCAAATGGAAGTACGGCTTTTATGTCAACTTCCCCGTCATCGACAGCACTACCGGTTTCGTTTCCAAGGGCATCAATACTCCCTTGGTGGACGCCAACAGTCTGTTCTACTCCTATTTCACGCCCACCAGCTACGACTACTGCGTTGGCGGACTGGGGAACAGCTACAGCATGCTGATCGCCGATGTGATGCATCCGATCGACAATGATAGCCGCACCAATCAGGTATTGAAGAGTGGCCAGCAGTTCATCTGGTCCGGCGTCGCCTCCAACTACATCGCCATCGGCAACCAGGTCATCCAGGGGGGCACCATCACCAACGGCATGAACAACATCCAGACCGGCGTGAGCACGGCGGTTCCGGTCATCAACGCCACCCAGACCGGTGCCGGCCAGCGTCACTCCAGGGTGCGGGTCTGGCGGACCATTCAATAAGCCCAGTGACCAATCGCCAGAAGGCACCGCCTGGTGCCTTCTGGGCTTTCCCAAGAGGTTCCCATGCGCCTGGCCCTGCTCCCCTTTCTCGTGCCCGCCATCTGCTTCGCCCAGGTCCAGGGTCAGCCTCGACTGTCCCTTTGCGAGCAGGACTACGATTTCGGCAAGATCGGACCGGTGCAAATCGTCACCCACCGCTTCAAAGCCAGCAACCAGGGCAGCGCCCCCCTGGAGATCTCCCGGCTGGAGCCCTCCTGCGGCTGCACCTCCACCGTCGTGGGCCAGCAGACCCTGGCGCCGGGCGAAAGCACCGAATTGGAGGTGTCCTTCAACCCTGCTGGCCAGCGGGGCATCGTGCGGAAGACGGTGCAGGTGCTTTCCAATGACTCGGCCGCCCCCTCCCAGGTCCTGTCGTTCCAGGCCGAGGTGCTGCCCGGAATCCTGCCGCCCACGGAGGAAGTCCTGTTCACCGATCTGGTGCTCAAGGATCGCCGCAAGGCCTCGGTGAAACTGGCGTCGGAAACCGGTCAACCGATCCTGCTCAGCACTGTGGACCTCTCCGAAGCGCCCTGGCTGGGCGTGACCACCCGGGAGGTGGACAACGACCTGTGGGTGGATTTCGATCTGCTGGCGCGCCGGCTTCCAGCCTCCAAGCTGTCCGGGGTGGACACCATCACCCTGCATGTCGCCAATCCCGCGCCCGCCACGGTGAAGCTGAACGTGCGCTGGGAACGCCGATCCCCGGTCATCGCCATTCCGGAAAGGGTGGCCTGGGCGGAGCCGGCCGGCCGGGAGCTGCGCGCCGATATGGTCCTGAAGGATCGCCTCAACCGGCCGTTCCGGGTTCTCTCTGTCCGCACCAGCAATCCCCTGCTCAGGGTGGACGGAGTCCCGCCCAGAGCCGCCGTGCGGCAAGGGCTGCAGCTGGTGCTTTCCGCCGAGGCGAAGCCGGGGGCATACCAGGAAACGGCCTTCCTGACTCTGGACACCCCCGGCCACCCGGAACTGGAAATCCGGGTGGCAGCCTCCCTGCATTGATGAATTGACTCGACGAAAGGGGCCTGTTCTTGGTTTCCTTAAAGATCCAAGAGAGGCCCTAATGTTTTTGCTCAAGCGCTTGAAGATCAGAACCAGGCTTTTGATCATCATCGTCGGCTGCAGCCTGGCGCTGATCTGCCTGGGATTGACGGACCGCCATTACCTGGGGGCGATGACCAGCCCCTCCGCCGCGGTCTACCAGGAGGCCGTCCGGATCAACCTGTGGCTGCTGGCGTTCTTCATCGTCTGCGGAGCGGGACTCGGGGTGGCGATCGGCCTGAGCATCAACTCCTCGCTGCGCCAGATCACCCGGCGCATGCGCGATCTGGCGGAAGGCGAAGGCGACCTCACCCGGCGCATCAACATCGAAGGCTCCGACGAGCTGAGCGAAATGGCCGGCTACATCGACACTTTCATCCACAAGGCCCACGACACCATCGCCCAGTCGGTGGCCACCGCCGGCGAGACCGCGCACTCCAGCAACGAACTCTCGGGCATCTCCAGGGACCTGGCCGAGAACGTGGCCAGCCAGTGCGCCATGGCCGAGAACAGCAGCAACCTCATGGCCGACGTGGCGCGCAACCTGGACATCACCGAGGAGATGTCCATCACCACCACCGAGACCCTGGAGTCCACCGAGCAGATCCTGGCCGGCTTCGTGGCCACCCTGAACGGCGTGGGCGCCACCGTCA
>JAATGX010000056.1 GCA_015688915.1 Desulfuromonadales bacterium | reverse complement strand
CCGGCCCGGTCATCGCCGTAGGTCATGGCGACGTAGAGCATATCTATCCGCAGGGTTTCCGAATAGCGTATGGAGCTTCCCGTGCCCGATTGCAGGGCCTGCTGAACCTCGGGGCGGTCCAGGTGGTTCTCCATCTCTCCCAGCTTGGCCCCTCCCACCTCGGAATCGCCGATCACCCGGCCGTCACGGGCAATGATGGTGATGCGCTCCCTGACCGCCGAACCGATAGTATCGGCCAGCTTCTGCGGCGAGGCGTGCATGCCGTCCCTGACGAGCATCCGCACCAGGTGGGCCTGGCTCATCAGGGTGGCGCGGCTCTCCTCGATCAGGTTGTTTTCCAGGAGATGGTTGGTGTACTGGTAAAAACTCCCGGCGATCAGCATGATCAGGAGCAGGTAGGACAGCATCAGCTTGACACGGAATTGCATAAGGCCTACTCCTCCAGCTTGTAGCCGAAACCGCGCACGGTCTTGATCAGGTCGCCCGCTGAACCCAGCTTGCCCCGCAGGCGGGTTATATGGGTATCCACCGTGCGGGTGTCACCCATGTTGTTGTAGCTCCACACGTTCTGCAACAGCAGTTCGCGGGAGAGCACCCTGCCCGGACGTTCCACCAGGTAGAGCAGCAGCTTGTACTCCGTCGAGGTGAGTTCCACCTCTTCATCCCCGCTCAGCACGCGATGGCGTTCGGTCTCGATGGTGATGCCGCCCATGGTCAGCAGCTTGCCGGAGAGCGGAATCGCCTGCCCTTCGCAGCGCCTGAGGATGGCGCGGATGCGCAGCAGCAGTTCGCGCATGGAAAAGGGTTTGACGATATAATCGTCGGCGCCGACCTCGAACCCCACCACCCGGTCGATCTCCTCCCCCTTGGCGGTCAGCATCAACACCGGGATACGCGAGGTGCGCGATTCCTTGCGGAGTTCCTTGCAGACCTCGGTTCCCATCATGCCGGGGAGCATCAGGTCGAGCACGACCAGGTCCGGCTCCTCGCGCCGCGCCTCTTCCAGGCCGCTGATCCCGTCATGGGAGCAGAGCATTTTAAAACCTTCTTTTTCCAGATTGAAGACCAGCAGATCCGCCAGGTCTTTCTCATCTTCGATTACCAGGATCTTTTTCATCGGCACCTCCCGGAAGCACTGATTCCGATTCCGTATGCAAAGCGCTCGCGTCGCCTTGGTTTCATTTTGGTTTGAAACCGGAATAACGCCACAAATACCGCCATGGTTACCATGTTGTAACATAACTTTGTTACGATTGTGTTGCAGTAGAATAACATGTTTGTGGTTTTTGGAACCGCGGATTATTTACATACAATTTTGCTCGCCGACAGACGATTGTAATACTCCTGCGCTACTATAAAAAGAAACGATCAAGGAGGATTGAACGCATGAAGATCCGGATAGATGAAGACTACTATTTCTGGTGCTGCGACTGGTGCGATACGGAAAACCTCGTGTTGTGGGCGCGGTTGCAGGATGACCCGGCATGCGGAGCGTGCCATCGCCCCCTGAGTCTCCACGATGTTTCCGTCGCCCCGCTGGAGGGCAGGATCAGTGCGGGGCTGTGTTAAGCTCTTTACGGCATACCTGGAGCGCAGCATGATGGGACGGTTGTTCAGACCATTGTTCAACGGAGTTGCAGAAATCGACCTACAGATAGAAAAGTTCCGCCATCTGCGGACTTCGCCCCGGCTGGATATCCATTCGAAGGCCGGCACATGGACAGTGGGGCCGCACGGCATGAAGAGGGATACGCTCCCCTAGGCGCCACTACCATGAGCCTGATGTTCACCTGAAGCTCCCCATGCAATGTTATCTGCCCGCGCCCCGAAAGCGCGGCTTTTTTTTGTCGCCCGGTGCAAGGAACGACCAGGTCAGAAGCAGTACGGCGGTTACGGAGAAGACGAGGTAATCGGTGGGGACACCGAGCAGCCAGTGCTTGTGCCACGGGATGAACGGCGCCGAGAAACGGGCCAGGCCAAAGGCCGGGTTGAAAAAGAACCAGAGAAAATCCTCCGTGATCCAGAAGACCATCAGGGAACCGATACAGCGGGCCTCCAGCCGCAGGGAGACCCGTCCCGCGATGAACAGGGGCAGGTGGAAGACCAGCGCCATGAAGGAGAAGAGCCAGGCATGGTAGCCGGTCATGGCCCGTCCACCCCAGAAGATGTCCAGCAACAGGTGTTTCTCGATGCGCCAGGTGGGAAGGGTCGCGGCCCATCCATGGGGTCCCTCGATCTGAATCTCGGTCATGGCAAAGAAATACCCGAGCAGCATCACCCAGAGCAGGAGCGCCAGCGGATGCGCGATCCGTCGCAGCGTGACCGGCTCATTCATCGGTTGCGCTCCGGGCAATGGGCCAGCACGATGTCGAGGACCGTCCGGGCCGCATCGGGCCGGCCGAGCCGCAGGGCGTTCTCCCGCAGCCGGGCCAACCGGGCGGGATTATCAAGCAGGTCCGTGACCCGCCAGGCCAGGGCGCCCGCATCGCACGCCTTCAGGGCCGCGCCGTTTTCCAGCAGAAAGTCGGCGTTACGCTCCTCCTGGCCCGGTATCGGGGAAACGACGATCATGGGCAACCCCATTGCCAGGCATTCCGACGTGGTCAGGCCGCCCGGCTTGGTGATGGCCATATCGCTCGCCGCCATGAGGCGCTCGATCTCCGTGGTGAACCCCATGGGCACGAGGCGGGCGGGATGGCGTGCGGCCAGCTCGCGCAGCTTCTCCAGGAGCACCGCATTCCGGCCGGCCAGGGCGATTACCTGAACATGGGCGTCGATGCGCAGCAACTGCTCCGCCAACGTGTCGATTCCGCCGATTCCCGATCCGCCCGCCATCAGGAGCAGGGTGGTCCGGGCGGGATCGAGTCCCAGCATGGCGGCGCAGTCGGTTCGCCTCGGCCGCTCTCCAAAGGCCGGCATGATCGGTATGCCGGTGGTGTGGATGATGCCTTCCGGTATGCCGCGCCCCGCCATGCACCAGGCCAGCTCGGCGTGGGCGGCAAAGTAGCCGCTCATATGGCCGTGAAGCCAGAGGGCGTGGACACCGAAATCGGTCACCTGGACCCAGACCGGCTTCCGGAAACGCTTCGTTCGCACCTTGCGGGAAAAGAGCTGGGCCGGCAGGAAGTGGGTGCAGATCACATGATCCGGGGCAATGTCGTCGATGACCCTGTTCAACTTGCGGGTATTGAGCCGTTCCACGATGGTTCTCAGGCGGTTGAGGGACGAGTCGGCCTTCTCACGGTCGGTGCGGTCGTAGAGGTACCCCCAGACGGCCGGGTGGCGCTCCACCACCTTGAGGTAGGTGTCGACGTAGATGGTGCGGAAGATTTTGGGGACCAGGTCCATCAGGTCGATATGCACCACGTTGACATGGGGAAACCATTGCCCGGCAGCGGCCTGGACGGCCTGGGCGGCCCTCGTGTGGCCCGACCCGGCGGAGACGCTGAAGATGGCGATCCTGCATTCCCGCGGCGCTTCGGTCACGGATTGGGGCGTGATTCAGGTGTGGTGCCGCTTTCCGGATAGTCCTCCCCAAAAAGAATGCTCGACAGGTATTCGCCGTAGTAGGCAATGTTGTCTTGCCGGTAGGCATCCGCCAACTGCCGGAATTTTTCTATCTGCTCGTCGATCCCGGAATAATCAAAGGGTCGCCAGGCCCGTTCAAGATATGACATGAGTGTTGCTTCCTTCCCCGTCAGTTCGCCCGTGCTTCGGAGGCAAGCATGAAGATGCCGGTCATCTTGAACAGCATGGTGTTGATCTGGTTCAATCCCTGAATGGAGATCTCGGCATTCTTCTCCGTCTTGATGCTCTTGATCGAACGGAGCAACAGGGCGATTCCCATGGAATTGATCCGACCCGTGGTGCTGAAATCCATGATCACCCGGTTGGTCGACACCTGCCGGATGAGGTCGTCGAAATGCTGGTCCGCCTGGGCGTCGATGTTGCCGTAGAACTGTATGGTATCGCTCCCGATCCCCTTGCGGATATCAAACTTGAATGATTGTTCCATTGCTTTCCGCTCCTTTTTAGTCTGAATGTGGGTACAGTGGCAGGGCGCCGCCGATGGAGGTTTCCTCTCCCGGTTTCACGCTGACGTAAAAGTCGTCCATGAGGCGCCACATGAAGAAAAGACCGCGCCCGGCCCTGTCGGTGTCGGCGCCTTCCGAAGCGAGGTTCAGGGCGATGAAGCGCCGCACGGTTTCGGGGGTGAGGCTCCCCCAACTGTCGCTCACCTCCAGGGAGAGCCGCTCGCCGTCATAGGCGCATCGCAGGGTGATCTGCTCCCCCGGCAGGACCCCGCGCTTGGCACCCTTGCGGAAGATCTGCCCGCCGCCCGCATCACGAGGGGCGGCGTAAAGGGCGTTCTCAAGCATCTCGTCCACCAGCAGCGCCGCGCGTTGCCGAAGGAAGTCGTGGGCGTCGTCGGCGCCGTCCAGCAGGCGCTCCAGGTGGGCGATGATCGTTTCCTTGTCTTCCGGCGACATGACGCGCCATTCATGAACCCGTCCACGCTGCGGCAAAGCGAGAGGCGAACCGGGTATGCAGACAATCGCACCGTTTCGGTTCAAGCGGAAGCCGTGTATGTGCCGTGTGGTTTTCTTCATGTGAGCCATTCCCGTTATCCTGTCGTTTCATCGGCAACGACGAGCAAGGTTACGTCATCCTCAAATCGTTCCGATTCGGAAAATTGTTGCACCAGTTCGATCAAACCGCGCCTGAACGGCGCGGGCGGGCCGGACAGCGCCTCCCGCAGGTAGGCGTCCAGACGCTCGTACCCGAATTCCTCTCCGCTGGCGTTGCGTGCCTCGGTGATGCCGTCGGTATAGAGCAACAGACGATCGCCCGGACAAAAGTCCATGTGTGACTCGGGATAGACGCTTGCGGCGTCGAACCCGAGGGGAAAACCACCCGATTCACCCAGCATGTCGACCTGTTTCGATGCGGCCCGGTAGAGAAAGGGATAATTGTGCCCGGCATTTGCCAGAGACAACGTGTGCGCCGCCAGATCCACGACCGCGACGATTGCGGTCATCATGAGCGCGTTGGAGGCGGTCGCCAGCACGGCCTTGTTCATGCCGGCGAGCATTGCCCCGGGCGTCTTGATCCCCTGGTCGAGCAGCAGGTGAAGGCCGGCCTTGGCCGCGGTCGCCACCATGCCCGATTGCACGCCGTGTCCGCTCACGTCGCCCACCATCACGCCGAGCCGGTTTTCGTCGATGACGAAATAGTCGTAAAAATCACCGCTGATCTCGGTGGAATTGATCAACACCGCATCCAGGACCAGGCCGCCATGACTGAACGCGGAGGGGGGGAGCAGTTCCTGCTGGATCCGGCGGGCCTTGTCCACCTCCTCGCGGATGCGGGCGCTGAGCAGTTCCAGCGTATCGAGCAGCACGGCCTGGGCCTTGGAAATGGCCATCATCAGTTCGGCGACATGCACGATCCCCACGCAGTACCCATCGATCAGGAGCGGGAAGGAATCGGTGTCGAGATCGGGGTCGTACTCCAGGAGCATCGCCAGGGCCGAGGTCACGTCGGTTTCCGGCGTCATGACGACGGTGTGCGTGTTCATCAGCAGGCTGATCGCCTTTTTGCCGTACAGCTCCATGGCATACTGGCGGGCCAGGTGCTGGGAGAACAGTTCGCGCCGGCTGATCACCCCTTCGAAGCCGGTCAGGCCGTTCACCGGGATCATCAGCAGGGAAGAGTCACCCTGAAAAATGGCGACCACGTCCTTGACCGGGGTTTGGGCCGGGATAGCCGCCACCGGCCTCATGACCCCGGCAAGCCGGGGGATATTGTGTGTCTCGGATGTATTCATGATGCTATAAAATTAGCAGGTGAGTGTTACAGACGTGTCAACGGGTGGTGATAATCCTGTGAACGGTTACCCCGTGGCGACGGGGGTGATCGTTACGTCATGCCGCCACCGGTTCCGGCGCGGCCTCCTTCTCTTTCCTCTTCCCGAAGATGAGGGCGACCCAGATACTGATCTCGTACATGAGGTACATGGGTACCATGATGACGAACATGGTGATCAGATCGGCGTGGAAGGCGGCGACAACGGAACTGGCCAGGAGCGCGTACTTGCGTTTCGG
>JAATGX010000132.1 GCA_015688915.1 Desulfuromonadales bacterium | reverse complement strand
GGGGGTGAGCGCACCGTTGAGGTCTGCAGCACTGCTGCCCCCACCTCCGGACTTCGGCCACCTACTCCCTCAGGGAGAAGGGATTGGCGAGAGATCTCAGGCGGGGTGATAGACGGAACGCCGCACCCCGCACCGGTCATCAGCCGCCATGAGGTCGCCGCAGCTTCCCCAGGCCCGCCCCATGCAGCCTCCGGCACAGACCTGCCGGGCGGGACACTCCCGGCACTCCGGTATCGCCCCGGCGCGGCTGCGGCTGATCCGGAGCAGGGATGACCAGAGGCGGGCCCCTTCCGTAAAGGCGTCGGCAAGGTTCTTGTCCAGCACCCCGGTCACGGCGTAATCGTCCGCGTGGCAGAGCAAACAGGGGTAGAGCAGGCCGTGCGGCGTGAGATACGGGTTTTCCGCAAACGTGCAGCACTCCGTGCGCTCGGAACCGGATGCCCGCCATTCCAGGGCCGCCATGGTTCCCATGCGTCCGTACAATTCCTGGAACCGGACATCCGTATCGTGGCGCAGGAGCAGTTGGGCATACTGCCCGGCATCGGGCGGTGCGACCGCGCCGCCCTCCGCGGCCCGGCCGCCATGCACCAGGGTGCCGCCGACCACGGCGGCAATCCCCAGATCCGCCGCAAGCTCCAACAGTTCCGGAAACTCCGCCAGGTTATGGCGCATCTCGGTGAACAGGATCCTTGTGCGTTCCCCCAAACCGGCCCCCACGAGCAGCCGGATACCGGCCAGCGTCTCCCTGAAGGCCCCCGCGCCCCGCACCAGGTCGTGCGTCTTGGCCGTGGCCCCATCCAGGCTGACCTGGAGCGAAAACCCGGGAAAGTCCAGTTCACTCAGGGCTGCCACATGGTCGGTTCCGAGGAGCATGGCGTTGGTCTGGAGAGACAGGGTGCGGAAACCGAGGGAACGGGCGAACCGGAGCAGATCCAGGCAGCCGGGGTGGCAGAGCGGCTCGCCGCCGGTGATGCGGATACCCTCCCCGCCAAGGGCCACGAACTCCGCCAGCAGCCGGCGAAGCGTATACTCGGGCACATGGCCGGCGGACGCGGTTGCCCCGGCTCCGACCCAGCAATGGCTACAGGCGAGGTTGCAGGCCCCGGTGATGGCCAGCGTCAGGGTCTTGGGCGGACGCACCCCCTCCCGCAGCAGGGTCTGTCGTGCTTCCGATGGCGTCATGGCGTTGTTTCTCCCGCACAGCGTGGCATATATCCACACTGTGGCAGTATTCCACATCATCCCCGGTTCGCGGAGAGGGACAGCCGGGCCGCCGGTGTGGCGAAACGCCCCACTGCCCTGTCCGGGTAACGGCATACCACTGTCAGGTGGCGAGGCCGTAACGTTCCAGCTTGGTATAGAGGGTCTTGCGGTCGATCTCCAGTACCTTCGCGGCCTTGCTCTTGTTACCCTCGACCAGTTCCAGCACCTTCAGGATATGATCCCGTTCAATGACCCAGAGCGGCAGGGACGGCACATCGGGTGCTGCGGCAACGGTGCGGAGCGCGACCAACGGCCTGGGGGGCGCGAACGGCAGCAGGTCGGAAGAGATGACCGGTTCCGTGGCCAGTATGCTGGCCCGGCGTATGGTGTTGCGCAGCTCCCGGACGTTGCCGGGCCAGGAATAGGCGCAGAGGGCGGCCATGGCCTCCTCGCTGATCTCCCAGTTGATGCTGCCGCTCTCCTTGGCGGTCTTGAGAAAATAGTAGGACAGCGGTATGACATCCTCCGGCCGTTCCCGCAACGGCGGCACGTTGATGGGGAGCAGGTTGATGCGGTGGAACAGGTCTTCCCGGAATTCGCCTCGATTCACGCACTCCTCGAGCCTTTTGTTGGAGGCGAACACGAAGCGGACATCGACCCGGATGTCGTGGTTCCCCCCCATGCGGCGGAAGGTGCCGGTTTCCAGGATGCGCAGAAGCTTTACCTGCACGTCCAAGGGCATCTCCGAAACCTCGTCCATGAACAGCGAACCGGTGTCGGCCAGCTCGAAGAGGCCGGCCCGCCCCTTTGACGCGCCGGTGAACGCCCCCTGCACGTGGCCGAACAGTTCGCTCTCCGCGGTGTTGGCACTGAGCCGGCCGCAGTTGACCGTGACGAACGGTTTCTCGATCCTCCGGCTGGCGTCGTGGACGGCCCGGGCAAACAGCTCCTTGCCGGCACCGCTTTCACCGCAGATCAGGACGTGTTCATCGGTGGCGCCCCAGCGCCTGACGGTTTCGAGCACCTTCCTGATGACCTGGCTCTTGCCGACGATGCGGTGCTGGTCGAGCTTGTTGATCTCCATCTTCAGGCTGATGTTTTCCAGGCGCAGGCGGTTTTTTTCATAGGCCTTGTCGATCACCATCTCCAGCTCGTCCAACTTGACCGGCTTGGTAAGGTAATCGTAGGCCCCGTTCCTGATGCACTCCACGGCCGTTTCAATGGTGCCGTGGCCGGTGAAGACGATGACCTCCGGGAGCAGGGATTCGGCCCGCATCTGCTTGAGCACCTCCACCCCGTCCATCCCCGGCATCCTCATGTCCAGGAGCACGACATTGAAGACCTCCTGGCGATATTTTTCCAGCCCCGCCTCTCCGTCGGCGGCGGATTCCACCTTGTAGCCGCTCCGCGACAGCTCCATCTCCAGCAGCTCGCGCAGCGGGCCTTCGTCTTCGATAACGAGCAGCTTCGCTTCCTTGTGCGTTTCTATGCCTGGCATAGCGGGAGCCTCACCGTGAATTTTGATCCTTCGCCTTGCCTGCTATCCACAAAAATCTCTCCGCCATGCGTCTTGACGATATTGAAGGTGACGGCCAGGCCGAGGCCGAGCCCCTGCCCCACTTCCTTTGTGGTGAAGAACGGGTCCCAGATCTGATCCATCATGGCCTGGGGAATGCCGCACCCGTTATCGCTGATGACCGCGTTCACGCTGCCGTCCCGGCTGAAGGTGGCGATCCTCACCACCCCGGCCCCCTTGATGGCCTGCAGGGCGTTCATGGTCAGGTTCATGAATACCTGGCGCAGACCGGCCGCATCACCCGTGACCATCGGCAGCTCCGGATCCAGGGATTCCCGCAGTTCGATATTGTCGTTGCGGGCCTTGTGCCGGACCAGCTCCAGCACCTCGCCCACAATCCCGTTGACATCCACCAGGCCGACGGAACCTTCCGATTTCCGGCTGAACGTCAGCAGGCTGTCGATAATCCCCTTGCATCGATAAGCTTCGCGGATGATCACCAGAAGATATTTTTTAAAGTCCGCGAGCCGGGAATCATCCCGCAGGTCGGCTTCATCCCGGAACCTCCGCAACAGGGCCTCGGCATACCCGGCAACGGAGGTGAGCGGATTATTGATCTCATGCGCCACCCCGGCCGCCAGCATGCCGATGCCGGACATCTTCTCGGCCTGCATCAGGTGCAGTTCGTTGCGGCGCTTCTCGGTCACGTCCCGAATGAACACAAGGGCCCGGGTCCGTTCGTTGGTATCCTCGATGGGGGTGGCCGTGACGTCGAAATAACGGCTTTCCCCGCTCCCCTTCGTGGCGGTGAGGGAACTCTGCGTGTTCTCGCCGGAAAGGGCCTTTTCCACCGGGCAGGTGTCCGGCGCCCGCTCGCTGTCCGGGTGAAAAAGCTCCCTACAGCCGCGGCCCACCAGGGTTTCGGTGGGGAACTGCCGGGGACAGACGTGATTGCGATGCTGGATGTATCCGTTATGGTCGTAGATGACCACGCCGTCGCTGATGGAATCAAAGACGGCCTGGAGTTCGGTGGTTTTGATCCTCAGACCGGCATTGGCCGCTTCCAGCTCCTGGATCTTCTGCTTGACCTCGGAATAAAAGCCGATCTTCGAGCTTTCCAGGCCCAGCAGGCGTTCCAGGTTCGGCTCGTCCACCAGTGTTTTCTTGGCTTCCACCATCTCAGTAGGACCGTTCGAGGATTGCCAGCAGGTCTTTTTCATCGGCCTGGCGGGGCGAGGTCACGATGCAGACGTCCTTGAGGGCGCGGCGGGCCAATTCCGGCAGGTCCTCGTGGGCGACGCCCAGGCTTTTCAGGCTTCGTGGCGCGCCCGCGGCTTCGAGCATGGCATTCAGGGCCTCCTGGACAACCTCGGAGGCGCCGGCGGCGGAGCCGTCGGTATGGTGCCCCAGTCCCCAGGCCAGTTCCGGCAGCTTTTCGGTTACCACCGGGATGTCGTAACGGATCACCTCCGGCAGCAGCACCGCGTTGATGCTGCCGTGATTCGCATCATACATCCCCCCGATGGGGTGAGCCAGGGCATGGACGATGCCGAGCAGGGAGTTGGAAAAGGCCATGCCCGCGTGCAGACTGGCTCTGGCCAGGTTCTCCAGGTCGGACGGCCTTCTCTCCCTGACCGCCTCCACCAGGCTGGTGGAGACGAGCCGCAACGCCTTGATGGCATGGACATCGGTCAGGGAGGTGGAGGCGACGGAAAAAAAGGCCTCCAGGGCGTGACTGAGCGCGTCGGTGGCGGTGGTGCACACATACTCGTCCGGAAGGGTTTCCAGGGTATCCGGATCGGTCAGGCTGATGTCGGGCGCCACGCAGCGGCTCATGATGGTCATTTTGCAGTGCTGCACGGTTTTGTTGATGATGGCGAACTGGGAGCCATCCGACCCGGTCCCC
>JAATGX010000030.1 GCA_015688915.1 Desulfuromonadales bacterium | reverse complement strand
TCGGCCAGCATCGCAAGCCCCAGCTCCCCATCCCGGGCCCAGGAGGTTTTGTAGCCCGCGTCCTCCAGATGGAGCTTGAGAATGAGGGCGATATCCGGCTCGTCGTCAACAATCAGAACCCTCTCGGGGGATTGCGTCTTCACGGCCCCTCCTTGTAAGGACTGGCGAGGAACGCCTCGGCCAGGATCAGATCCTCGGGGGTGGTAATCTTGATGTTGCGGTAATCGCCGGTTACGATTCTGATACGCCCACCGTTGCGCTCCACGAGGGAGGCGTCGTCGGTCCCCATGAACCCCTCGCGCTCCGCGGCCAGGTGGGCGCCGTGAATAACGCTGAAACGGAAGGATTGGGGGGTCTGGGCCTGCCAGAGGGTCTCCCTCGGCGGGGTGCCGGTGACAATGCCGTCCCGGACGGTCTTGATGGTATCCTTGGCCGGCACCGCCACCAGGGCGCCGTCGCAGGTGCGGGCCACGTCAATGGACTCCCGCAGCACATCCGGGGTGATGAACGGCCTTACCCCGTCATGGATCACCACCACGTCGTCGTCCCCCGCCCGCCGCCTGATGGCGGCGAGGCCGTTCATGACCGAGTTCTGGCGTTCCTTGCCGCCGGCAATGATCTCCACCACCTTGTGGAAGCCGCAGGCCTCCACCACGTGCTCACGACAGTAGGGGATCTCGTCGGCCGGGGTGACCAGGTAGATGGCATCGATAAAGCCGCATTGCTCGAAGACCGAGATGGTTCGGGCCACGATGGGCTCTCCGCCCAATTGCAGATACTGCTTGTTGATGGAGGCGCCCATGCGTTTGCCCATGCCGGCCGCCGGGATCAGGGCGTATGACGTGCTGGTGGTCATGTATCCTCTTTTGCCAGCACCGTTGCCGCCGCCCGGATGGACTCGAACAGCGCGGGCAACTCGTGATCGGAAATGGTGCGGATATCGAGCAGAAACCGGTCGCGATTGATGCGGCCGACAACCGGCAGCGCCCCCCTGCGCAGGGCTGTCTCGATCTGTTGCGGCGATGCGCCGGAAACCCTCACCTCAATGAGTGTGGTGGGCAATTGTAGCAAAGGAAACGAACCGCCGCCAGCACTGGATTCACCTTTGTGCTTTACCAGCGTCACGGTCGGGGGGAGCGTGCGCCGGAAACGCCGGACAATCCGGTCGCCGCGCCGGCTGAGCGCTTCAGGGGCGGCCGTCAGCATCCGCAGGGTGGGGATGGCGGCCAATGCCTGGCGCTCGTCGCGATACAGCCTGAGCGTGACCTCCAGGGCGGCCAGGGTCAACTTGTCGATACGCACCGCCCTGAGCAGCGGGTGCCGTTTGATCGGCTCCAGCAACTCCCGCTTCCCGGCGATGATCCCGGCCTGGGGCCCTCCCAGCAGCTTGTCGCCGCTGAACGTGACCAGATCGGCACCGGCCGCCAGATACCGCCCGATGGTCGGCTCGCCGTCGATGCCGTAGGGCGCGAGGTCGATCAGACAGCCGCTGCCCGCGTCCAGCATGACCGGCAGGGCGGCTTCGCGACCGACCTCCGCCAATTGGGCAATCGTGGCCTCGGCGGTGAAGCCGACAATGGCAAAGTTGCTGGTGTGCACCTTGAGCAGCAGGGAGGTGTTGGCGGAAAGGGCGGCGCGGTAGTCGCGGGGATGGGTCCGGTTGGTGGTGCCGACCTCAACCAGGGTGGCGCCGCTCTGGCGCATGACGTCGGGGATGCGGAACGACCCGCCGATCTCCACCAGCTCGCCCCGGGAGACGATCACCTCGCGTCCCTGGGCCAGGGCGGACAGGGCCAACATGACCGCGGCCGCGTTGTTGTTCACCGCCAGGGCGGCCTCGGCGCCCGTCAATTCACAGATCAGCCGTTCCACGTGGGAGTAGCGCGTACCCCGTTCGCCGCTCTCCAGATCGAATTCAAGATTGGAGTAGCCGGCCGCGGCCGCACGGATGGCCTCTTCAGTCTGTTCGGCCAGGGGCGAGCGCCCCAGGTTGGTGTGGACAACCACGCCGGTGCCGTTGATGACCGGCCGCAGGCTGCGGGATGACCGCCGCTCCAATTCGGCCGTGATCAGGGCAACGATGCCGCCGCGGCCGGGAATCTCCGCCGAATGGTCTCCCGCCACCCGACGTCTGAGGTTGTCCAGGGTTTCGCGCACGGCCGCCAGCAGTTCCGGTCGGGGATGCAGCGGCGAAAGCCCCGCGCTCTCCGGCCATTCCAGCACCCGGTCAACCTTGGGAAGGGCCCTCAGCATGTCCTGTCTCGTTGCCGTCATGACACTCCCCTTCAGACGTCGATCTGCAACATCGCCGCCTGGGATGCGTTCAACCCGCCATCCATCAGAACCCGACCGCCGTACTCGGCATTCTTGCGCACCAGTGTCTCGGCCGTTTCCGCATCCTTGTTGCGGAAGGCCTCGATGATCTTCTCGTGCTCCTGCACCGAAATCCGCATCCTGCCCGGCAGGGAGAGGGACATCAGGCGCAGCCGCTGGAAGCGGGTCACCAGGCTGGTGATCAGTTCCCGCAGCTTTTCGTTGTCCGCCGCCTTGATGAACAGGTCGTGGAAATCGCTGTGAACCCTGAAAAAGGCCTTGATGTCGTTATGTTCGGCAAGTTCCGCGAGCCGGTCGTTGACCGCCTGAAGCCGCATCAGCTCCTTGTCCGTCAACTTTTCGCAGGCGCGGCGGGCGGCATATCCTTCCAGGATGCTCTTGATGGCGTAAAACTCCTCCACGTCCTTCTGGCTGAATTCGCTGACCACCGCCCCCCGGCGCGGGATGACCGTCAGATACCCTTCCGACTCCAACTGGCGGAAGGCCTCCCGGATCGGCGTGCGGCTGA
>JAATGX010000240.1 GCA_015688915.1 Desulfuromonadales bacterium | reverse complement strand
CCTAAGGTAGCGAAATTCCTTGTCGGGTAAGTTCCGACCTGCACGAATGGCGTAACGATTTCCGCGCTGTCTCAACCAGTGGCTCAGCGAAATTGAATTCTCGGTGAAGATGCCGAGTACCCGCGGTAAGACGGAAAGACCCCGTGAACCTTTACTATAGCTTGACAGTGACCTTCGGAATAGCTTGTGTAGGATAGGTGGGAGACTTCGAAGCTGGCACGCCAGTGTCGGTGGAGTCGTCCTTGAAATACCACCCTGGTTGTTTTGGATGTCTAACCTGGGCCCGTCATCCGGGTCGGGGACACTGTCTGGTGGGTAGTTTGACTGGGGCGGTCGCCTCCCATAGAGTAACGGAGGCGCGCGAAGGTTCCCTCAGGTTGATTGGAAACCAACCGTAGAGTGTAAAGGCATAAGGGAGCTTGACTGCGAGACCCACAAGTCGAGCAGGTACGAAAGTAGGTCTTAGTGATCCGGCGGTTCTGTATGGAAGGGCCGTCGCTCAACGGATAAAAGGTACTCCGGGGATAACAGGCTGATCTCCCCCAAGAGTTCACATCGACGGGGAGGTTTGGCACCTCGATGTCGGCTCATCGCATCCTGGGGCTGAAGTAGGTCCCAAGGGTTTGGCTGTTCGCCAATTAAAGCGGTACGCGAGCTGGGTTTAAAACGTCGTGAGACAGTTTGGTCCCTATCTACCGTGGGCGCAGGATACTTGAGAAGAGCTGTCCTTAGTACGAGAGGACCGGGATGGACGTACCGCTGGTGTTCCAGTTGTGCCGCCAGGCGCAGTCGCTGGGTAGCCACGTACGGAAAGGATAACCGCTGAAAGCATCTAAGCGGGAAGCCTCCTTCAAGATTAGGTATCCCTGGGTGTAACAACCCCTGAAGGCCCGTTGTAGACCACAACGTTGATAGGCCGGGTGTGTAAGCGCAGCAATGCGTTTAGCTGACCGGTACTAATCGGCCGTGAGGCTTGACCATAAAAATGAAATACGGCCCGGGGAGGGGCAACCCTCCCCAGGTCGATATAAACCAACAACGCATACACAAAACCTAAACTCAAACCCACAATGCAATTGGATAACGATCCGTAGTGATGCGTCAAGCGTCACTACCAACGATTTCTCGGTGGCTATGCCGAGGGGGTCACACCCGTTCCCATCTCGAACACGGAAGTTAAGCCCCTCAGGGCCGATGATACTGCACGGGCAGCTGTGTGGGAAAGTAGGTCGCCGCCGGGAATAAAATAACAAAGAGCCCCCATCAGTGTAATACCTGGTGGGGGCTCTTTGCACGTTCGCACTGAAACTGCTCCGGCACTTCCCGGTAACGGTAAGTGTGGTGTGTCGTGCAAACCCACGGGTGTCACACATCCCGAACAGTCGTACCGGAATCCGGCAAAGGCGCCGCCATTCAGTGAATGAGACGCCTCTTTTCATACCTCAGGAGGTGTCGTGAACAAGGAGCTTATCGAAAAGCACGAACAGGTCCTACTGAGGGCCATGCCTGGCGTCGAGCAGTGCCAGGAGACGCTCAGGCGCCTGGACAGGCAGTGGACCCGAGCCACGCTCACCGGCAAGATCAATTGCAACCGCATCGCCCAAACGCTGATCGACTTCATTGTCACCACTCAGGCTAACTTCACGGCCTTGCAAGAAAACCTTGTCGATACCCTGATCCAGGAAAATACCCAAAAGGTAATCCTCGAGATCGCAGCCGTGGCCCAGGTAGCCATTGACATCCTCAAGCGCAACCTCTTCGAGCGCACGGCCGATGTGGGATTTCTGGCCACCGACGACGACATCGTGCAGTTTCTTCTAAGCCAAGCCGATGACCGTAAGGCCTTGGCCCGCCACGACGATGCAGCCCCGGGCATGTTCTCGGACAGTGCCGCTGCGGCCCGCATCGAGGAGCGGCTTCTTGAATACCGCAACAAATACACTGTCTACACCGAAATTATTGTCCTCGACATGGCCGGGCGGGTGCGGGCTCATCTCGACCGTGACAACGCCATATCCCACAGCGCCGATCCGCTCATCGCCCAGACCCTGGCCGTCCCGTCCTATGTCGAGACCTACCGTCAAAGCGACTTGGCGCCGGGACGCGGGGACGTTCTGCTGTATTCCCAGGCCATCAAGAATCCCGCCACCGGCGCAGACCTGGGTGTGCTGTGCCTGATCTTCGATTTCGACGGCGAGATGGCGGGTGTTTTCGAGAACCTGAAAAATTTCTCCTCGGACACGGTCATCCTGATCCTCGACGGAGACGGCAAGGCCATCGCCTCGAGCGATCCGGCCAAGGCTCCGGTCGGCCGGTCCTATCCCTTCTCCCTGCATGACGACTTCACCATGACCCAGCTCAACGGCGAGAACTACCTGTCCAAGACCTTGGCCACCAAGGGCTATCAGGGATTTTTCGGCCTGCCTTGGTACGGGCAGACCCTCAAGCGCGTGACCACGGCCTTCGAAGACGACTCCAATGACTACAGCCTGGACGAAGCCGCCATACGGCGCAATGCCATCTTCTCCGGCCGCCTGATCAAGCTCGAAGAGAGCTCGGAGAACGTGCTGTCCGATCTGGAGTTGATGGTGCAAAACGGCGAGATCATGGCCGCCAGGAAGTCCGTGCAGGCCGACGCCTCGGAGCGGATCGAGGCCCAGGCCCTGCCCCATGTCTTAAACGAGATCAAAAAGATTGGCGACCAGGTGCAGCAGGTTTTCCAGACCTCAACCGGCGGGCTCCTCAGGCTCGTCACCGCCTCGCGCCTGCATGACGTGCAGTTTCTGGCTGCCCTGGCCATCGACATCATGGACCGCAACCTCTACGAGCGCGCCAACGACTGCCGCTGGTGGGCGCTGACCTCGGATTTCCGGCGCATGCTGGAAAAGTCCACTCTGCCCGAGGCCGACCGCTATCGGATGCGCGAGATACTGGCCTACATCAACAGCCTTTACACGGTGTATACTAACCTCTTCGTTTATAACCACGATGGGAAGATCCTGGCCTGCTCCAACCCGGACGAGCACCGCCAGGAAGGACGGGGGCTGAACGAACGCTACGTGGCCGAAACCCTGGCCATCAGCGACTCTCAGCTCTACCGCGTCTCGTCCTTCGAGACCTCGGATCTCTATGAGGAGCATGGAGTGGCGCGGCACACCTACATCTACAACGCCCCCATTACCTCCATTGCCCGTAAAGGGGCAGTGCTGGGTGGCATCGGCATTGTCTTCGACTCCAAGCCCCAGTTTCTGTCCATACTGAGCGACGCCCTGCCGCGCGACAGTATGGGCCACATCCTGGACGGCTCGGAAGGGATGTTCATGGAACCCAGCGGCAAGGTCATCGCCTCCACCAATCCGGACATCAAACCCGGGGACAAGGTCGACCTGGCCAGCATCTTCTGCCAGCTCGACAGCGGCCAGTCCACCTCTCACCTGGTGTCCGAGAGCGACAAGCTCTATGCCGTGGGCTGCTCTCGTTCCGCCGGCTACCGCGAGTACAAGCGCGACGGCGCCTACGTCAACGATCTGCTGGCCGTCATCAAGGTGCGTATCTAAAGGAAGAGTCAAATACGAAAGCCCCCATCAGATTAAAGTCTGGTGGGGGCTTTCGCGTTTCTGCTTGCACCTCACTCCAGAATTACACAGACAATTGCAAATCCCCCAAACGCATCATAGGGCTCATCTAAATTCTCCGGAATTACATTGACGGCTGCTCATTTTAGGTGATATACGTCCCGCACGGGAAAAGTAAATTCTTATTCATGTGAGGTGGCATCATGAGAATGCCCTGGCCCACACTCCGGTACGGAAGCTCCGTGTTCATATCCCTTTTGTCGCTGGCCGCCCTGATCTCCGGGTGCAGCGACTCCCCTCCCCCTCCTCGTACACCTACACGTCCACCATTGCCGAAAGCAGCGTGGCGATCCAAAAGGCCCTTGCGGACAGCGGCGTCGGCTCCATGTCCGTGGCCCTGGTGGACGGCGACCGGGTGGTCTGGAGTCAGGCGTTCCGGAATGCCGCCACGGCCACCGGCCCCGTACCCACCACCGGCACGCTCTATGCCATCGGTTCGGTCACCAAGGTCATCACGGCAGTTGCCGTCATGAAGCTGGTGGAGCAAGGGAAGGTCAAACTGGATGAGCCGCTGGTGACGTACCTGCCGGGCTTCAGCATGCTGTCGCCCGAATACCGGGATATCACGGTACGCATGCTCATCAACCACTCATCCGGTTTTGCCGGAACGGACGGCCGCAACGGCTTCCGGTCCGCGCCGTTTTCCGGCTATGCCGAGCAGGTACAGGAAACGCTGCAAGGGGAGCGGCTGAAGCACACGCCGATATCCTGGATGCCTCTGTTGACGATACACTGGCGCGGATGTTCCTGCTGATACCGCAGAACTACGGCCGCGACCTGAGCGATACTGCCGTTGTCACCACAGGGGGTGAGGAGTGGCTCCGCCAGCGCAGTGTCCTCTATCGCCCGCTGGCAGGCGTTCCGGCGCTTGCCCCCGGGGAGTCGACGGTAACCATCGGTACCGAGGGATTCAATGAGTGGCGCACGCTGCCCGCCACGGGCGCTGTCTCCATCAACGGCGCCGACTGCTGGCGGCTGTACGGTGCCGATTTCAAGCAAAAGGCTGCGGGCATGGGGAACGGCAGTGCGCCTTTGTCCGGCCCCGGCCCGAACTACCTGATACTTTTCGGGGTGCCGGGAACTGCCATAAGCCTGAATCTGGCCCCATAAACAACACGGAGAACCTGTCTCGTCCGGGAATGAAAAAAGAAAGGAGAATACGATGAAAACACTGATACCACTGGTAATGATCGCGCTGGGATTGGCGGCAGCCGACGCCGGCGCCGCCCTGAGCGGAGACACGCTGTCCGAAGTGAAGAAAAAAGGTGTTCTGGTTGCCGGCGTCAGGGACTCGCTGCCGCCTTTCGGGGTTATCGACAAACGGACCGGGCGGAACATCGGGTACGATATCGATTATGTCAATGCCATTGCCGGGAGACTGGGGGTAAAGGTGAAATTCGTGCCAACGACGCCGGAGACCCGTATAGAGCAGCTCAGGAACGGCGAGATCGACATCGTTGCGGCATCCATGACGGTCACTCCGGAACGGGCGAAACAGGTGGATTTCAGCTACACCTATTTTTTGACGGGACAACGGTTCATTGTCAAGAAAGGGGGACCGTATAAGTACCCTCGCGATTTTGCCGGAAAAACGGTGGGAGTTGCCAATGGCACCACGGGCGGAGAGGTATTGGCGAAGGAGATTCCCACGACCGTCGTGCGCTACTACGATACCTATCCCCAGGTGTTTCAGGCCCTGAGAAAGGGGGAGGTCGTGGCGTTATCCACCGACGAAGTCATTCTGAGGGGCCTCTATCTGGATATGCCGGACAAGGAGGAATTCGAGATTTCCCCGGCCCAGATATCCGGCGACGCATACGGGCTTGCCGTGCGTAAAGGCGATAAGCGCCTTCTCGATTTCATCAACACCACCCTCATGGAAATGGAGAAAAGCGGCGAGGCCGACAAGATTTTCGACAAATGGTTCGGCCCCGGCACGCCTTACAAGCGTATCAAGAATTTCAACCGGGGGCTCAGATAGAGGGCCAAGGAGCAGTTCGATTACTTTACGGCCGGCGGCAGGATCAGGCACGACATCAGCAGAAACGTGCATTGCCATATCGCCGATGGCGGCATACACTTTGTCACGCTATTGAAATCTTCGCATGGAGGTACCAGACATGTTGCATACTCCCGCATACGCAGCCGCTTCGGCGCGATCGGCACTCGCTCCGTTCACTATCCAGCGCCGGGAACCGGGCCCGCACGAGGTCCTGATCGACATTCTCTACTGCGGCATCTGCCACTCCGATATTCACCAGGTCCGCGATGAATGGGGCGGTTCCATCTTTCCCATGGTCCCCGGGCACGAGATCGTCGGCACGGTGACGCGGACCGGCGACCACGTCACCAAGTGGAAGACCGGCGACATCGTCGGCGTGGGCTGTTTCATCGACTCCTGCCATGAGTGCGACGCGTGCCGGGAAGGGGAGGAACAGTATTGCGAACAGGGGATGAACGCCACCTACAACAGCTACGAGCGCGACGGCTCGACACCGACCTATGGCGGCTATTCCACCCACATAACCGTCAACGAGGATTACGTGCTGCGCATCCCGGCCAGCCTGCCGCTGGAGCGGGTGGCGCCGCTCCTCTGCGCCGGCATCACCACCTATTCGCCGCTGCACCGCTTCGGGGTGCGGCCGGGCGACCGCGTTGCGATCGTGGGGTTGGGGGGACTCGGCCACATGGGGGTGAAGATAGCCAAGGCCATGGGAGCGCAGGTCACCGTGCTCAGCCATTCGCAGGGCAAGCGCGAGGCGGCGCTGGCCCTGGGCGCCGACGATTTCGTGGCCACCGGCGACCCCGGAGCGTTCAAGGCCAATGCGCTTCGTTTCGACTTCATTCTCGATACGGTTTCAGCCCCCCACGACTACAACGCCTACCTGGGACTCCTGAAACGTGACCGGACCATGGTGCTGGTGGGCATCCCCGACCCGGTGCCGCTCTCCGCCGCCCCGCTGGTCATGCAGCGCCGCCGCCTGGCCGGTTCGCTCATCGGCGGCATCCGCGAGACCCAGGAAATGCTCGATTTCTGCGCCGCGCACGGGGTGGCGTCCGATGTGGAGGTGATCCCGATCCAGCAGGTCAACGAGGCGTATGAACGGGTGCTGCGCAGCGATGTGCGCTATCGCTTCGTGATCGACATGGCCAGCCTGAAAGGCGGCGGGAACGGTTGACCCGCCCCTGCCCCGAACACGGAGGTCGATCCCGAAGGCGCAGGGATGATGCCGCACCGTAGCCGTGCGGGAGATCAGGTCGCCGCCGGAAATAAAACAGAAACGCCCCATCGCTTAACAAAGTGGTGGGGCGTTTCTGCGTTTGAGGGCGGAAAACCACCGCGGCAATCACATTGACTATGGTTCATTCGGGGTGGTAGATTGCCCACACGAACAAGGAAATCTTTTAAAGCCGGGTAAAAAGGCACGTGTGGAAACAGTGGGGCCATAACAGCATGGTCATGGACAGTACGCGGCGTAAACGGGATAAGATGCGGGAACAGACCTGGCTCAAGATACTGGAAAAGATGGCTACGGGCACGTCACTGACCGATGTGCTGGAACTCATCGTTCGTTTTGTCGAGCAGGAGAACGCCGGGGTGCTCTGTTCGGTGCTTCTGGCGGATGCGACCGGAACACGTCTGCGACATGCGGCGGCCCCCAGTCTGCCCGATTTTTACAATAAGGCCGTTGACGGATTGAGGATCGCTCCGGGCATGGGATCGTGCGGTTCAGCCGCTTTCAGCAAACAACGCGTTATCGTGGAGGAGATCGAGGGGCACCCTTATTGGAAGGGGTTTACACCGGCCAGGGAGGCTGGTCTGCGTGCCTGCTGGTCCGAGCCGATTCTCTCCTCGGATGGCGGGTTACTGGGAACGTTTGCCATGTATTACCGGGAACCGCGGACCCCCAAAGAGGACGAGATCCAGCTTATGGAGTCGGCCGCCCACCTGGCCAGCATCGCCATTGGACGGGTGCGGGATGAAGACATTCGCAAGCGGTTGGAAGAACAGTTGCTCCATGTCCAGAAGATCGAGGCGATCGGGCAACTGGCCGGGGGAATTGCCCATGACTTCAACAACCTGCTGACCCCGATCATCGTGTATGCCGACATGATCAAGCGCGGCCTGCCCGCGGACCACCCCCAGTCCCGGCGGGTGGACGGCGTGATAACCGCCGCGCACAAGGCAAAGGATCTGACCCAGAAGCTGTTGTCGTTCGGCCGGAAACAGATGCTCTGCATGGAGGCGCTGGACTTGAACGAAGTCATCGATTCGTTTCAGGATATCCTCAGGCGCACCATCCGGGAAGATATTGCCATAAAGGTGCGTCTGGCTCCGGGAGGCGCGCGTATTCAGGCTGATCGCGGCCAGTTGGAGCAGGTGCTGCTCAATCTGACGGTGAATGCCCAGGACGCCATTGAAGGAAATGGCGTCATCACTATGGAAACGGGACATGTTCTGCTTGATGACGAGTTTGTGCGACTGCACCATGGCATGATTCCCGGCCCCTACATCCTTCTGGCTTTTGACGATAATGGTTGCGGGATGGACGACGAGACGCTGCTCCATATCTACGAGCCGTTTTTCACCACCAAGGAGATCGGGCACGGAACCGGGCTGGGGCTGGCCACCGTCTACGGTATCATCAAGCAGCACGAGGGATATATCGAGGTGAAGAGCCATGTGGGAGAGGGCACCTCGTTTGCGATCTACCTGCCGGCAACGGCCGAAGATATCCCGCCGGCAGAGGAGTGGCGGCCAGGCCAGCCCGACAGGTCCCCCCGGCCGGGTGGCACAACCATACTGTTGGTGGAGGACGACCGGATGGTTCGTGAAATGGTTGTCGACCTGCTCGAAACAGGCGGTTTCAAGGTTCTGGTGGCCGACTCGCCGCTCAAGGCCCAGGAAATCGAGCGCTCCCATGCCGATTCCCTGGCCCTGATGATCACCGATGTGATCATGCCCGAGATGAACGGCATGGAACTGTATGAAAGCCTGCGCGGCAGGCGCCCCGGTATGCCGGTGCTTTACATCTCCGGCTACACCAGCCATGTGGTCGTTCACGAAAGGCCGCTTGAGGAAGAGGTCACTTTTCTGAAAAAGCCCTTTAGGGCGGAACAGCTCATGGCGATGGTCAAACAGATGCTGGGGGTCGCGTGAACCGGGTTTCAAGGCAGGTAAGGGAAGGGGACGGCGCTGAGATGCGTCTCCTTTTTTTCTTATCGCTCCAGGATGTATATCGGTTGGGGAAGAATCTAATCTTTTGCACTGCGCCGACATCTGGTATAGTTGTCACATGCTGACGCCCGCCTTTTATCAACTCACCATTTACGCCATCGCCTCGGTTGCCCTGATAGGTGCGTTGCTGCTTGCCACCTGGTGGCTGGGGGCAAAACGCACAACACCGGCAAAGGAGATGCCCTACGAGTCGGGGGTTGCTCCCAGCGGCACTGCGCGCCTGGCCTGGCCGGTTCCCTTTTACCTGGTGGCGATCTTTTTCATCGTCTTTGACGTCGAGGCCGCCTTCATCTTCACGTGGGCGGTGGCCTGGGACCTGCTGGGAATGGCCGGCATGGTCCAGATCACCGTTTTCGTCGTCGTGCTGCTGGCCGGTCTCGTCTGGTTGTGGAAAAAGGGGGCGCTCGACTGGGGACCTTCCCGCGAGAGAAACGCGGCTTTTGACTCGGACTAACGTCCTCGCCCTTCGGGCAGCCTTCGCTGTCCAATTCGAGAAGCGAATTGTCCGCAATCTCTGCGTAAGTCTTCGTGATCGCTCGTGCGGCACAGCGCTGCTATGCCTCCGTGCAACCCCTCGACAGCCTTGACCTTGCGAAAAATCCGCGTTCCTTTAACACTGGTGACTACATGACTAAGCCCACCATCCCCGACAACATCCTGATTACCCGCCTGGACGACCTGATCAACTGGGGGCGTGCCAATTCCCTCTGGCCGATGTTCTTCGGCCTTTCCTGCTGTTTCGTCGAGATGATGACCTCCGTTACCTCGCGCCACGATATCTCTCGCTTTGGTGCCGAGGTCCTGCGTGGAACCCCGCGTGAGGCTGACCTGATGGTCATTGCCGGCACCGTGTTCAAGAAGATGGCCCCTTCGGTCCTGCACCTGTACGAGCAGATGGCGGAACCGCGCTGGGTCATCTCCATGGGGAGCTGCTCCAATTCGGGCGGGATGTACGACATCTACAGCGTTGTTCAGGGGGTGAACCAGATTCTGCCAGTGGATGTGTACGTCCCCGGCTGTCCGCCGCGTCCCGAGGCGTTCATGCAGGGGCTCATGCTGCTGCAGGAAAAGATCCGTACCCAGGAGCGGCCGGCGCGGCCGGTGCTGCATCTCTCCGGTGGCTGGCAGGGGACGACCGCGCCGGTGCTGGTGCCGGGCGAGACCAAATCCTGCGACCCGCGCGGTCCGGGGATGGAAGCAATCAAGGTGCGTGGCGATTCGGTAGGGCATCCCGCCATGCGCCAGCCCCGCAGCGACGAGCAGTGGCGTCCGCCCGCCCCTCGGCATGAATACCCGGATTTCGGGCTTCCGCAAGAGATCGGCAACCTGTTCGGCGAACTGGTCACCGTTGACGGCGCCGCCACTGACATGCTTACGTTGCGCGCCCCGGCAGAAGTGGTCCCCGACCTGCTGCGGCACCTGAAACAGCGCTCCGGCGCCGCCTTCCGGCGCCTGGAGGACATCGCCGCAGTGGACGACTCCTGCCGCCGCCAGCGTCCGGCCCACAAAGACTTCACCCTCAACTACCACCTGCTCTCCTTCGATGCTCCCGGCTATGTGCGCGTCAAAACCGAGCTGGAGGGAGACACCCCCCGGGTCCCCAGCGTCACCTCCGTGTTTCCGGCCGCCTCCTGGTACGAACGGGAGGTCTTCGACATGTACGGCATCCGCTTCAGCGGCCACCCCAACCTGCGGCGTATCCTGATGCCCCACGACTGGGAGGGGCACCCCCTGCGCAAGAGCCACCCCTTCCGCGCCACCGAGATGGAGCCATACACGGTCGAGGGTGCCCGCCGCCATGCGCAGCTCCCCGCCACCGAGTTCTTCGAGCGGGTCGGCGAAGGTGAGATGGTGCTGAACCTTGGGCCGCAGCACCCCGGCACCCACGGCATCATCCGTTGCATCCTCAAGCTTGACGGCGAGGAGATCACCGACATCGACTTCGACATCGGCTATCACCACCGGGGCGCCGAGAAGATGGCCGAGCGCCAGCACTGGAACCAGTTCATCCCCTATACCGACCGCATCGACTACCTGGCCGGGGTGCAGAACAACCTGGCCTACGTCAACTCCGTGGAACGGCTCTGCGGCATCACCGTGCCGGACCGGGCGGTGTTTGTCCGCGTCATGCTGGCCGAACTGTTCCGCATCGCCAGCCACCTGGTCTGGCTGGGGACCTTTGCCAACGACGTGGGCGCCATGACGCCGGTCTTCTACACCTTCACCGACCGGGAGCGGATCTTCGAGATCGTGGAGATGATCACCGGCGGCCGGATGCATCCGGCCTGGTTCCGTATCGGCGGCGTGGCCGACGATCTGCCAGAGGGGTGGGAGGGGCCGGTGAAGGCATTCCTGGAAGGGATGCCCGCCCGCCTGAAGGAGTACGAACAGCTTCTCAATGGTAATCCCATATTCAAAAAGCGCCTTCAGGACATCGGCGTGATCTCGCGTCAGGATGCCATGGAATGGGGGCTCTCGGGCCCCAACCTGCGGGCCTGCGGCATGGAGTGGGATCTCAGGAAAAAGATGCCGTACGCCGGCTATGATCGTTTTACGTTTGATGTGGCGGTGGCCGAGGGAGGGGACTGCTGGGCGCGCTACCTGGTGCGCGTGGAGGAGATCAGGCAGTCGCTGCGCATCGTGGAGCAGGCCATGGCCGGCATGCCGGGGGGGCGGTGGATTACGGACGACTACCGCTACTCGTTGCCGCAAAAGCCTGATACCCTGAAGGATATCGAGTCGCTGATCCATCATTTCGTCAACAGCACCCGCGGCATGGCGCCGCCCCGTGGAGAGAATTATTCAGCCATCGAGGCGCCCAAGGGGGAAAACGGCTATTTTGTCGTCTCGGACGGATTGAACATCCCCTACCGGGTACGCATCAAAACCCCCAGTTTCCCCCATATCCAGGCGTTGCCGGTCATGAGCAGGGGATGGCTGGTGGCCGACTTTCTGGCCATCCTGGGTTCGGTGGATTTCGTGCTGGCGGACCTGGACCGGTGAACGTCCGGTCCGGGTCGAGAACCGGAATCTTGACCCGGACCCGTTACAGCCAGGAAATGATTCCCTCCGGCCTCCTGAAAGCGCCCAGCCTTACCCTCTGAGATTCCGTCACAGTCCCCTTTTTATTTCCCCGATGCGGTCTTTGCCGGTTCAATTTCCCGTGTACATCGCCGGTGCGATACGCTACTATGGACGAACTTTTTTCGAAGGCGGCATTACATGGACAAGCTCATCATCAAGGGAGGAAGGCGGCTCAAGGGGGATGTGACCGTCAGTGGCTCCAAGAACGCCGCCCTGCCGATCTTCGTTGCCACGATACTGACATCGGGGATGAACGAGATCGGTAACGTTCCCTTCCTGCGCGACATCAACACCACCATCAAGGTACTGGAATCCCTCGGCGCACGGGTTGAGGGGAACGGTCATCTGGTCAGGATCGACTCCAGCGGCATCAACAGCCACGAGGCAACCTACGACCTGGTCAAGACCATGCGCGCCTCGGTGCTGGTCCTCGGGCCGCTTCTGGCGCGTTTCGGCACGGCCCGCGTCTCGCTCCCCGGCGGGTGCGCCATCGGCGCCCGCCCCATCAATCTGCATCTCAAGGGGCTCCAGGCGCTGGGGGCCGAGATCACGCTGGAACATGGCTATGTGGAGGCCAGGGCCAAGCGGCTCAAGGGCGCGCGGATCAACTTCGACATCTCGACCGTGGGTGGTACCGAACACCTGATGATGGCGGCGGCCACGGCCAAGGGCGAGACGGTACTGGAGAATGCCGCCCGTGAACCGGAGATCCTCGATCTGGCCCAGATTCTCATCCGCATGGGGGCCCGCATCGAGGGTGCCGGCACCGACACCATCAGGATCCAGGGCGTTCCGGAACTGACGCCTGCCAGTTACGAGGTCATGCCCGACCGCATCGAGGCCGGCACGTTCATGATCGCGGCGGCCATTACCGGAGGCGATATCAAAATCCACGGCATGAAGCCGGAGCATCTGGATGCGCTGGTGTTCAAACTGCAGGATGCCGGGGTCGAGATCACCAGCCGCGACAACGTGGTGCGGGTCAAGGGACCCAAAAAACTGCGCGGCGTCAACATCAAAACCCGCCCCTATCCCGGTTTCCCGACGGATATGCAGGCCCAGTTCATGGCGTTGATGTGCCTGTCCGAGGGGGCCAGCGTCATCTCGGAGAACATCTTCGAGAACCGCTTCATGCATGTCTCGGAGCTGCTGCGCTTTGGAGCGGATATCACCGTCGAGGGGAATACCGCCACGGTCAAGGGGGGCAGGAAGCTCTCCGGCGCGCCGGTCATGGCCACCGACCTGCGCGCCTCGGCATCCCTGGTCCTGGCGGGCCTGGCGGCGGACAACACCACCGAGGTCTCCCGCATCTATCATTTGGACCGGGGGTATGAGTCCATAGAAAAAAAGCTGGCGGGACTGGGTGCGGATATCGTGAGGGTGCAGGAGTGAAGCTAAAACCTGCCACGGAGACACAGAGACACGGAGAAAGTCGAAAAGCTAAAAAACATTGAATAACAAGAGCAATGGAGCAACAGAGAAAACCTTGAAATCCATTTTTTAGGGTTGAAACCCAGAAGTTTTGGTCTTCAAGCCGTTCTGATTTTCCTCAGTGCCTCTGTGTCTCTGCGGCAAAAGGGTTTTTGTAATGAACGACTACATCACCATAGCGATCCCCAAGGGGCGCATTCTGGAGGAGTCCGTCGAACTGTTCGGCAGGATCGGCATTGACTGCCGGGAATTGCTCGGCGACTCGCGCAAGCTGATCTTCGAGAATCCTGTTGCAAAGATGCGCTACATGATCGTGCGCGCCACGGATGTTCCAACCTATGTGGAATACGGCAGCGCGGACTTGGGCATTGTGGGCAAGGACACCTTGATGGAGCAGGGCAAGGATCTCTACGAGCCGCTGGACCTGAAATTCGGCTATTGCCGCATGATGGTCGCGGAACCGGCCAATCTGGCCAGGACCGACGACCCGAGCGGCTGGTCGCACATCCGCATCGCCACCAAGTATCCCAATGTGGCCGAGCGCTACTTTGCGTCCAAGGGGGTCCAGGTCGAGATCATCAAGCTGTACGGCTCCATTGAACTGGCTCCGCTGGTGGGGCTGTCCGAACGCATTGTCGACCTGGTGTCCACCGGTGAAACCCTGAAACAGAACGGTCTGGTGGAGGTGGAAACCATTGCCGAGATCACCACGCGGCTGATCGTGAACCGGGCCAGCCTGAAGACCAAACACCGGCGTATAACGGAGATCATCCGCGGGCTTGAGCGGGTGCTGGCAGCACAGGGAGCGGACTGATGTACTTCCTTGACATCCACGATACTGATTTTGACGCCCGATTTGACGCCATCCTCTCCCGCGGCGAGGAAACCGGCCGTGAGGTGGAGCAGACGGTGCGCGGCATCATCGATGACGTACGCCAGCGGGGTGATGCCGCCGTGCTTGAGTTGACCCGCCGTTTTGACCGTCTGGAGGCGTCCGCCCTGGCCGAACTGGAAGTTGGCGAAGCCGAGATCGAGGCCGCTTTCAGCCGGGTCGCAGCCGAGGATGTAGGGGCCCTCAAGCTGGCGTGCGAGCGCGTGGCCCGCTTCCACGAGAAGCAGAAACAGCAGACCTGGCTGTCCACCGAGGAGCCGGACGTCATGCTGGGGCAGAAGGTGACGCCCCTGGCGCGGGTCGGCATCTACGTCCCGGGCGGCAAGGCCAGTTATCCCTCCAGTGTGATCATGAACGCCGTGCCGGCCAGGGTGGCGGGCGTGGGTGAGATCGTCATGGTGGCCCCCACACCCGGTGGCGAGATCAACCCCCATGTGCTGGTGGCGGCCAGGCTCGCCGGCGTGGACCGTATCTTCCGCATCGGCGGCGCCCAGGCCGTGGCGGCCCTGGCCTACGGCACGGAAACGATCCCCAAGATGGATAAGATCACCGGGCCGGGCAACATCTATGTGGCCACGGCCAAGAAGCTGGTCTTCGGCCAGGTGGGGATCGACATGATCGCCGGGCCGAGCGAGATCCTGGTCATCAGCGACGGCAGCGGCAACCCGGCCCATATCGCGGCCGACCTGCTTTCCCAGGCCGAGCACGACGAGCTGGCGTCATCGATCCTGATCACCACCGACCGTCCATTCGCTGAACGGGTGGCGGCCGAGGTGGAACGGCAACTGGCCGAGCTCTCCCGCGAAGCCATTGCCCGCGCCTCCTGGGACAAGTACGGCGCCATCATAGTCGCCGCAACGCTGGACGAGGCGATCTCCTTCTCCAACCGCATAGCGCCGGAACACCTGGAACTGGCCGTGGCCGACCCGTTCGCCATCCTGTCGCGGATCACCAATGCGGGCGCCATCTTCATGGGGCACTGGACCCCCGAGGCGGCTGGCGACTACCTGGCCGGGCCGAACCATACTCTGCCCACCGGTGGCACGGCCCGCTTCTTCTCGCCGCTGTCCGTGGACGACTTTGTCAAGAAGTCCTCCATCGTCTGCTTTTCGGAAGCGGGGTTGAAGCGGCTCGGTGGCGACATCGTCCGCATCGCCGGGCTGGAGGGGCTGGAGGCGCACGGGAGGTCGGTTTCCCTGCGGCTTGAAAAGGACGAAGCAAAATAGATAGGTTCCTCGCATAAACCGGGTGCTGGATTATGGGAATGGCCGAACAGACCGGAGAGTGGTTCAAGCAGGCGGATTATGACCTGGGTACGGCGGAGGCGATGTTCCGTAGTCGCCGTTATATCTACTCAGTCTTCATGTGTCACCTCTGTCTTGAGAAAGCCATGAAGGGATTGCTGGTCAAGCAGGGGGAAATTCCACCCAAGAGTCATGACCTTGTTTTTCTGCTCGAAAGAATCGGTGTCGATATTCCGGAGCATCATGCCGAATTTTTGGAAACGCTGAACGAAGTGAGCGTTCCGACGCGCTATCCTGATGAACTCGACAGCCTTTTGGCACAATATCCGAGGAAGCGGACGGCCGAGATTCTGGGTCGTTGCCGGGAGGTGTATGAATGGCTGCGCCATCGTTAGTGGATATCGAACAGATACTGCGCGAACTGTGCTCAGAACGCGCTGTTCCGGTCGAGTCGGTGCGTTTTTTTGGTTCGCGCGCCTCGGGCACGGCGCAAGAAGAGAGCGACGTGGATATCTTGCTGGTTTCTCCGGCGTTCGAAGGGAAGGATATCTTTCAACGGGCGGGGATGACGAAGGGGATTCACCGGGTTTTGGTGAAGAGGTTCAAGGTGCCGTTCGATATCGTTTTCTGTTCCGTCAGCGAGTGGGTGCATGGTACTTCACCGTTGTTGCAGGGGATACGGCGGGTAGCGTAAGTGACGGGTATTTGAGGGCAGAGTTGAAACGCGACATTATGAACTCCTTCACACGCCACCTTCAAGGGCAACAAGCAATAGATCCGGAAAAAAAGACTTCGAATCAGACTTGAACGTAGTCCTCAAGCGTGATATTGCTCATACATTATGACCCTGCTCCGGCAAAACATACGCGACATGCAAGGCTATGTCCCCGGCTTCCAGCCGCCGGACATCGGCTCGTGGACCAAGCTCAACTCCAACGAGAACCCCTATCCGCCGTCGCCCAGGGTGCGCGACGCCGTGCTGGCGGAACTTGGCGCTGACGGCGCCAGCCTGCGGACCTATCCCAGCGCCTCAAGCCAGATGTTGCGCGAAGCAGCCGGTGAACTGTATGGCTTCGATCCTTCCTGGGTCATCATGGCCAACGGCTCGGACGAGGTGCTCAACAACCTGATCCGGGCCTGTGCCGGCGAAGGGGAGGAGATCGGTTACGCCCACCCATCCTACTCCTACTATGCCACCCTGGCCGAGATCCAGGGGGTGCGGGTACGCACCTTCGGCCTGACGGACGCATTCCGCATCGCCGGGTTTCCCGAGCGCTACGAGGGAAAGCTGTTCTTCCTGACCTCCCCCAACGCGCCTCTGGGGGTGGCCTTTTCCACGGACTATATCGAAGAACTGGCGCGGCGCTGCTCGGGCTTGTTGGTGGTGGACGAGGCATATGCCGACTTTGCCGACGCCAATGCCCTGGAGCTCGTAAAGAAACATGCCAACGTGGTCGTTACCCGCACCCTCTCCAAGAGCTATTCCCTGGCCGGGATGCGGCTCGGTCTGGCCATTGCCCGGCCCGAGATCATTGCCGCCCTGGACAAGATCCGCGATCACTACAACCTGGACCGCCTGGCCCAGGCCGCCTGTCTGGCGGCGCTGGAGGATCAGGCATATTTCAGGGAGTGTTGTGCCAGGATTCGCGAAACGCGGGAATGGTTCTCGGAAGAGTTGCGGGGCGTTGGCTACAACGTCATCCCTTCCCAGGGGAACTATGTCTTTGCAACCCCGCCCGACCGCGACGGCAAAAGGGTCTATGACGGCCTGTACGCCCGCAGGATCCTGGTGCGTCACTTTTCGGACCCGCTGTTGGCCCACGGCCTGCGGATCACCATTGGAACCAGGGAAGAGATGGATGCCACGTTACAGGCAATGAAAGAGATCGGATGAACGAGGAGAAAGTCATGTCACGTACGGCCACGATTGAACGGGTCACCAAGGAAACCAGGATAAAGCTGTCGCTGGATGTGGACGGCACGGGCCAGGCCACGATCTGCACGTCGGTGCCGTTTCTCGACCACATGCTCAACCTGTTTGCCCGGCACGGCCTCTTCGACCTGGAGGTGGAGGCCCGCGGCGACATCGACATCGATTTTCACCATACGGTGGAGGATATCGGCATTGTGCTGGGAGACGCCTTCAAACAGGCGCTGGGAGAGAAAAACGG
>JAATGX010000194.1 GCA_015688915.1 Desulfuromonadales bacterium | reverse complement strand
GGTGCACATTGAATGGATAATAGCTTAATCCATACGATCAAGTTTTGCACGTTCTGCGGGACTGGGATTGTAGGTGGAAGCTCCTACCCTAGCTCGCCAAACGATTTTCTTGCGCTCCTTGCCCCTCTCTCAGCCCAGCACTCATATTAAGCGTTCCCAACATGACCATTGATCGCTTGCACCAAGTATATACAGGCTCACTGGGACAGCTGTCCATTCCACCGAAGCCCCCATACCATCGCCATGGCAGCCAGGCCCTACCCCGTGGCCGTCATCGGCTACGGCATGTCCGCCAAAGTCTTCCACATACCCCTCATACAAGTCCTGCCCAACGATCTCAGCCTGTACGCCATCGTTCAGCGCTCTCCCAAAGCAGAAGATGACTGCAGAAACGACCATCCGAACGTGAAGCACTTCTTCGAACAGGTCCTGCCACAGGCCTGACAGCCGATACAGTTGCCGTCATTCTCGATCTTCATGAACATCTTGGCGGAATCGTCCTCATCCAGTTCCTCGAACGCCAGAACATCGTGGGCGCAAACCTTGAAACAGCGGCCGCAACCGATGCACGTCTCTTCATCCAGGGATTTGATATACTGGGGGGTCCATTCCTGCTTGTTTTTGGTCAGTGCGGTGATGTACGCCATGTCGTTTGTTTCTCCTTTTTCGTGATATAGAGGACTATTCGTCCAAAAATGATGTGTGCGACCCTTTGTTCATAGCCTTGCGCAGCCAGGGAGGCGGATTGCCGCGCAGCACCTCCTGGAAGCGCTCCACGGTTTCCCTCAGGTTCACCTCGTTGTTGGTCTTCATGGGATGAATTCTCTGGGCTATCAGTTTGGCCGCCGCCGGACCGCCGATCTGCATGGTATAGACGATGGCGCAATCGGACAGAATCTTTGCCCGGGCAGCGATGCGATCCTCCTCGTCGCCGCCAAGCTCGCCCACGCTGACCGCCTCCAGAAAGGCCGCCTCATCCGGCCCCACCTCCCAGATGTGGAAACTCTGGCACTGGCCGAAATGCTGATCAATGGTTTCGCCGGTCGAAGTGGTAAATGCGATTTTCATAAGCACCTCCTTAGTTGTGTGCTAATTTTTGCGCTTCCTTGGCATTGGCCTGGAAGAGATTCGCCGTCTCAAAGACCAGGTTCAGCGTGCCACGATAGCCGACCCATACCTTCTGATGGGCACCCAGCCGGTCGAAAACGGGCAGTCCGGCCCGCAGATGCGCCCCTATCCCGAGTTTGTTCGCCGCCTGCCTGCCGTTTGAATTGGCCACGATCAGATCAGCCCCTTTGGCGGCTGTTTCCAGGTCCTCCAGATCACCCACAAAGACATTCGCGCAGGGCAACCCATCCAATCCGCGGGTACGGGTGGCGGAAAGCGCCGCCTGGATCTCGCACCCCATGCCGGCCAGAAAACCGGTCAATGTTTTGAGGTTGTCCGACTCCAGCGCAAGGGCCACCTTCTTGGTGCCGAACTGGTAATGGCTGTCCACCATGGCATCCATCAGCCGGCTCCGCCAGCGGCGATGCTTATCCGGGATCGGGCGGCCGCTGATAACGGAGAGGGTCTCCATGAAACGGTCAGTCTCGGCCAGCCCGGTCAGTGAGGTAAAACCATAGGCCGGCACCGCAAACGCATCTTTCAGCCTGAGAGCGGCCTTGGCCAGGGAATCTCCCACATACAGCGTCGCAACACTGCGGCCGGCCTTTTTAATATCGTCCACCGCTATGCCGCCGGTCGAGAGCGGCGAGACCACATCGTCAATATGACCGTCCATGGCATTGGAAACATCCGGTATGGTCAGCACCGCCAGGCCGAAGGATTCGACCAGTTCCTTCAGTTCTTCCACATCGGCCGGCGTAAGATGGGCACCCGGCAGCAGGTTGACCTGGCCGGAAACCTTCTCTCCGCCTTCCGCCAGACTCGAAACGATCGACTCCACCGCAGCGGCATACCCTTCCTGCAACGATCCGCAGTAATCAGGCGTCGAGGCGTGGATAATGGGTACGTGTCCCGCCTCGGGATGCTCCTGGCGAAACTGAACGATGGCGCTGTGCACATCGTCGCCCATGGTCTCGGTCAAGCCGGAGGTCATAACCCCCACCACCTCGGGGGAAAACTTCTCGATCACCCGCCCGATGCCCTTTTTCAGATTCTCCCAGCCGCCGAAAATGGCGCTGTCCTCGCTCATGGCAGTGGCATTCAGGGCGATGGACTCCTTGTAATGCCGTGAGAGTTGCAGGCGGATAAAGGTCGAGCATCCCTGGGCCCCGTGCAGCAGCCCCAGCATGTTGTTGATCCCCAGGTAGGCCATGGTTGCCCCCAAGGCCGGGGAATTCTTCTGCGGATTGACGGTAGCGGCCTTGGTGGAAACCTTCACCCGCGAGGCAGATATATCCTCGGCCAGAAAGGCCTCGGCATGCCCGGCAACGGAAGCGACATCGCGTGCCACCTGCTCGTCGCTCTTCTCCCAGGGCGCCGGTGCGTTGAGGGTCGGCCAGATGGGGTTGTTGACCGTCATATCCAGTTGTTTTGCAAAGGTCACCATGCCTTCGTATCCCGCATAGGGATGGGAGCGGCCATGGTTGATATCCAGAAACGGGGTCTTGGTCTTCAGGGCCAGGAATTTGGTCTTGCCGCCGGCCACGATCAGGTCGGGCATCTTCTCGGCCATGACCGCCAGCAGCCCGGCGGTCGAGGTGTCCTCGATGATCTTGGCATCCTGATGCATCAGGCCCTTCATGCGGTAGAAATCCTCCAGGGTCGAGTTCTGCGTCCCGGCCGCCAGAATTTCCACCCCCAGTTCATTGAGCGAGTTGACCATGGACCAGGTCTTGACCCCGCCGGTGAAGAGCACTGCCCGCTTCCCTTCCAGCCGCGCCCGGTGGGGGGCGATGGCCGCGCGGCATTTCGCCTCTTCCTCCTCCAGCAGCCGCTCCACCCGGTCCTGCATGACCCGTTTCTCCAGGCCGTTGACGGTGTTGTCCAACTCCCGGGCGATGTCGCGCAACGCCTTCGCCGTATCGGTCATGCCGTAGAAGGATTCTTCCAGATAGGGCATGCCGTAGGTTTTTTGCATCTTCTTGGCCAGATTGGTCAAGGATTTGGAGCAGATGATGATGTTGAGCTTGGCCCGATGGGCGTAGCGCAACTCTTCGAATCGGGCGTCGCCGCTGAAGCAGGACAGGATCTGGATGCCCAGCCGGTCAAAGAGCGGCAGCATGCCCCACAGGTCACCGGCGATATTGTACTCGCCGATCAGGTTGATGGGGTATTCTCCCAGGACAGGGGGCTCGGCGGTACCGACCACATATTTGAACATGATCTCCCCGGCCAGGCGGTTGCCGATATTCTTGTCACCGATGAAGCCGGGGGTATTGACCGGGATGACCGGGATCGAGACCTTTTCCGAGGCTGCCGTGCAAACCGCCTCCACGTCATCGCCGGTCATGGCGGTCACGCAGGTGGCGTAGACGAAGATTGCCCTGGCTTGGTCCTTGTAGCGTTCCGCCAGATCGAGAATGGCCTTGTAGAGTTTTTTTTCTCCTCCGAAGACGATGTCGTTCTCAAGCATCTCGGTGGTGAAGCCGCGCCGGTAGAGCTGGGAACCGGACGAGCGGGCGCCGCGGTTGTCCCAGGAGTTGCCGGCGCAGGCGATGGGACCGTGCACCAGGTGGATCACATCGGTGATCGGCATCAACACGACGCGGGCGCCGTCGTAGGCGCAGGAACGCTCGGTCCCCTCACCCGGCTCGGATTTCTTGCAGAACTTGGGCGCACCCTTGTCGTGGGTTTCGCAATTATCGGTGTCGTACCAATCGGGCTTTGCCATAAATATCCCTCACCTTTCGTGTGGTGAGCTCTCGTGAGCACCGTAACTGCAAAGGCGCCCCATGGTTTGAAATGGTTGGCGCCTTTGCCAGGGTGTATTCGCGAAAACTGTTTGCTGTCAGCTTATGAGCATTTGGCGTGCCAACATTGCTAACAGGTTCTATCATACCGATAATAATGACTATTTACCCAAGCACCCCCTTCCGGGCCCACGACAATGCCCGCAAATTAGGCAGGGGCATGCACAATAAGCGCAAGACACCAGGCAACCACGACCACACCGATGCAGAGCAGGACCAGCACGGCATTGAGAACCGGTCCCGGAGGGCCATATTTCCCTATCACCGGTTCCGCAATCAGCCCCAGGATGATCCCGAAGGCAAAACCGAACAGGTGCGCGCCCAGGTCCGTATTCCTCCCCTCCGTGCCCAGCAGCGCCAGCAGGGCCAGGGCCGCGGCAACGGGAAGCGCCCGGCGCCGGTGCGGGCGGTGCCGGTAACGCACCGCACTGAGGCTGGCCAGGATACCGACCGCGCCGAAGACCAGGGTGGAGGCGCCTACAGAGCTGTGGCCGGGCAGTTGCACCCAGGCATTGGCCAGATTGCCGAGGACGCCTGAGCCGAGCATCAGGGTCCAGGCCAGGCCGGAACCAAGTTCCCGGCAGAGCAGCAGGATGAAGATCCCGCCAATGGCCAGGTTGCTGACCAGGTGGAGGTCATCGGCATGCAGGGTGAGCGCGGTGACCAGGCGCCACCATTGGCCATCCAGGATCTTGGCTGCCTGGGCGTTGCCGAGGTCGATCCAATCGGGTGCGTACGAAATAGGCAGGGAAAAATTATCGAGTTGGATAATGTTGTGGAAAATTGCCAGCAAAATGAGCACGGAGAGGGTAGACAGGGTATTTTCCGCCAGGGGGTGCGGAGGCGGCGGGGACGGGGGCCAGTTGCGGTTCTCCTCTTCGAAGTGCCGAAGTTCATCGATGGCCGTTGCAAGGGAATCCATGGGCGTCAGCACGCGCCAGCTCCCCTCGGTGACGTCCAGGCGGCACGGGACGGAGCGGGCATCCAGCACCAGGGCCCAGAGCCGGGCGCGACGCTCCGTGAGAGGCGCGGAACATTCACCGACGACCTGGCGTGGGAGAATCGCCTGCCAGCCCTCCTCGTCATGCGCCCCGCTCATGTCGTGGTCATGCTCCATCCGTATACTATAATCATCCTTGTCCGGCTTTGCCAGCGCTGTCACATGAAAAAGGGCACCCCCGATTTCCGGGAATGCCCTTTTTTCATGTAACACCAACGTTGCGCGCGGGATTTTTCGTCAGGCCGGTGGCGACAATGAGCCGGCGGCTATCAGCGCATCAGTTCGAAGAACCGATCCTCGCACGTCTCATCCTTGATATCGATGAACTTGTTGCAGATCTCGGTCACCATGTTGATGACGCCCTGATAGCCGATGATCGGGTAGCGATGCTTGTTGACCCGGTCAAAGACCGGGAAACCGAAACGGAACAGGGGCACGCCGGCGTCCCGGGCGGCGAATTTGCCGTGGCTGTCGCCGATGATGGCATCGACCGGATCGGTCACCACCAGGGAGCGCAGATGCCAGAGGTCCTTGTTCATGTAGATCTTGCACCCCTTGCCGTACATGGAGGTGTCCAGCAGCGCCTGCAACTCCTTCTCCGCCTTCTTGGAACCGCGGCTGCAAAGGATGTGGTGCGGACGGGCACCCATCTCCAGCAGGAAGGAGACATACCCCATCAGGTAATCCGGGTCGCCGTACACGGCAAACTTCTTGCCGTGGATGTACTGGTGTGAATCGGTGACCGCATCCACCGCGCGGCCGCGCTCATTTTTCAGCGAGGCCGGCACTTCCTTGCCGAACAGTTCGGCGATCTTCATGAGCAGGGCGTCGGTCTTTTCGATACCCATGGGCATGGGCAGGCTCACGTGCTTGCCGGAATAGGTATCCTTGATCCAGCCGAAGGTCTTGGGTGTGGCATAGGGGCCGATGGCGATGGTGGCCTTGCCGTTGATCGAGTCTGCCGCATCCTCAAGCTTGGTGCCGCCGGCATAGAGATGATAGCTGCCGTCGCAGGGGGAATCAAAGGAGTCGGAGATGTCGCCCAGGATGGTATGCGGGACGCCGAACGCCTCCAGGATGCGCTTGTATTCGCGGTAGTCCCCGGTATTGAAGTCGCAGCCGGCGATGAGGTTGAGCTTGCCGGTGCAGCGCCCCTCGATCTGTTTCCCCTCGGTCAGGGTCTGCAGGATCGACACGAGCATGGAGTCATAACCGTGGATGTGGGTACCGTTGAAGCTGGGGGTGTTGGCATAGGGGATCGGCATATCCTTGGGCACGACACCCTTCTGTTTGGCGTTCTTGAGGAAGGCGGTCAGGTCATCGCCGATAACCTCGGGCATGCAGGAGGTGAAGACCGCGATCATCTTCGGCTTGTACAGGGCAACGGCGTTCTCCAGCCCCTCGTGCAGGTTGTTCTGGCCGCCGAACACCGCGCCGTCCTCGGTCATGGCGTCGGATACCGCCGGCGCCGGCTCGCGGAAATGACGGTTGAGGGTCGAACGGTAATAGGAGGCACACCCCTGGGAACCATGCACGAACGGCAGGGTACCCTCGAAACCATGGGCCACCAACTGTGCGCCCAGCGGCTGGCAGGCGTGGGCCGGGTTGATCACCAGGGCCTGGCGGGCGAAGTTCTTCTCTTTATACTCTTCGGTGTTGATCCAGTTATGAACCCGTTCAATCTCCTCGGGCGGGGTCTCGACTATGGTTTTGACTTCAAGTCCTAGCAGGTTTGACATGAGTTATCTCCTTGAGCCGTCCGGGACCAATCTGTCCACGGTACGGGAATGTGAATCGCTTGAAGTCCCCCTTTAACAAAGGGGGATTTAGGGGGATTTGCTCTTGTGTCGAAATCCCCCCTGCCCCCCTTTGTCAAAGGGGGGAACGGAAAACCGTACTACCTAGAAAGGTGCCTTCACCAGCTTCCATGTCGGGCTATTGATTGCCATGTCCACATCGCGGGCAAACACTTCGAATCCCTTGTAGCCGTGGTAGGGACCGGAATAGTCCCAACTGTGCATCTGGCGGAAAGGAATGCCCATCTTCTGGAAGACGTATTTCTCCTTTATGCCGCTGCCGATCAGGTCCGGCTTCAGGGCGTCGGCAAACTTCTCGAACTCGTACTCGGACGGGTCGTCGTAGACCACGGTGGCATCCGGCATCTCCGGGGCGGTGCGGTCGTAGTCGTCGGTGTGGGCGAACTCATAACCGGAACCGACGCAGTCCATGCCCAGGTCTTCGTAGGCGCCGATGGTGTGGCGCGGCCGGAGACCGCCCACCAGCAGCATGACCTTCTTGCCGTCCAGCCGTGGCTTGTATTCGTCGATGACGGCCTGCATGATCGGGTCGTATTTGGCGATCACCGCCTCCACCTTCTCCTTGATGGTGTCATCGAACAGCGCGGCGAGCTGCCTGAGGCTGTTGCGAATCTTGGTCGGACCGAAGAAATTGAGTTCGACCCAGGGGGTGCCGTATTTCTCTTCCATGACCTTGCACATGTAGTTCATGGAGCGGTAGCAGTGGATGACGTTGAGCTTGACCTTGTGGGTGGCGGCGATCTTCTCCAGTTCGCCGTCGCCGGTCCAGACGGACTTGACGTTGAAACCGCACTCTTCGAGGAGCGGCTTGGTCGACCAGGCGTCGCCGCCGATGTTGTATTCGCCGATCAGGGCGATGTCATAGGGGCTTTCCGGCTCGGCATACTCGCGGGTACCGATGATGTAGTCGCGGATCGTATCGTTGGATATGTGGTGCCCCAGGGACTGGGAAACGCCGCGGAACCCCTCGCAGTTACAGGGGATGATCGGTATGTCCAGTTCCTTTGCGGAAGTCTTGGCCACCGAGTTGATGTCATCGCCGATCAGGCCGACCGGACATTCGGAAAGGACCGAGATCCCCTTGGCCAGCGGAAACAGGTCATGGGCCTCTTCCAACAGGACCTTGAGCTTCTTGTCGCCGCCGTACACGATGTCCTTTTCCTGGAAATCCGAGGTGAACTGCATCGGGAAGCTGGTAACCCCGGTGATGCCGCTCATCATATTGCGGCGTGTACCCCAGGAATACCAGCCGCAGCCGACCGGACCATGGGAGACGTGGACCATGTCGCGGATCGGGCCCCAGACCACCCCTTTGGCGCCGGCATAGGCGCAACCGCGGGCGCTCATGACGCCGGGGACGGTCTTCTTGTTGGACTTGACGCAGGCCGAACCGGATGCCGGGTCATTGGCGCCGAGATGGGGAGCACGCTTCTTTCTTGCTTTTTCGGGATATGCCGCCAGGGTCTCGGCGATCAAGGCCTCTGTCGATTCCTTGGTAATACCTTCAACTTTTCGTATCTTGTCTGACATGGGAAAAGTCCTTTTATGTAAGAGGACTCCCCCCTTTGCAAAGGGGGGCTGGGGGGGATTTGATCTTTGAAATCAACGGCAAACCCCCCTGAATCCCCCTTTTTCGAAGGGGGACGAAACCTTTACCTTTACGCTGCTGCCTCTGCCACGCCGACGATCGCTTCATCCTCAACTTCCATGATGCCGAATTCCATCAGCAGATCTTCCAGCTCTTCCATCTCGAGCGGGGTAGGCACCACCAGCATCGTGTTTTCGGAGATCTTTCTGGCCAGGGTGCGGTACTCTTCGGCCTGCTTGTGTTCGGGAGAGTACTCGATGACCGTCATGCGGCGGAGTTCGGCGCGCTGTACCTGATTGTCGCGGGGCACGAAGTGGATCATCTGGGTGCCCAGCTTGGCGGCCAGGGCCATGATCAGTTCGTCTTCCCGGTCGGTATTGCGGGAGTTGCAGATCAGTCCGCCCAGGCGAACCTTGCCGGACGAGGCGTATTTAAGGATACCTTTGGCAATATTGTTGGCGGCGTACATGGCCATCATCTCGCCGGAGCAGACGATGTAGATCTCTTCGGCCTTGCCCTCGCGGATCGGCATGGCGAACCCGCCGCAGACAACGTCGCCGAGGACGTCATAGAATACGAAGTCCAGGTCCGGGGTGTAGGCGCCGTTTTCTTCCAGGAAGTTGATGGCGGTAATGACGCCGCGACCGGCACAGCCGACGCCCGGCTCGGGACCACCCGACTCGACGCACTTGACATTGCCGTAACCGACCTTCATGACATCATCCAGCTCCAGATCCTCAACGGTGCCGAGCTCGCGCACCAGGTCCATGACCGTATTCTGCGCCTTGGCATGCAGGATCAGGCGGGTGGAGTCGGCCTTGGGGTCACAACCGATGATCATGACCTTTTTGCCGATAGAGGCCAAGCCTGCCACCGTATTCTGGGTTGTGGTTGACTTGCCGATGCCGCCTTTGCCATAAATTGCGATCTGTCTCATTGTGTTGCTCCTTTCGGCCACCAATCCGTGGCCAGTGGGTTTTTAGCCGGGGCAAAATATAAAGGCGCCCCATTTATTCGAGGCGCCTTTGCCTGGGTATTCGTAATGGATGCCGTCCTATTTACATCGGTGCAGCCGGTTGTCGTTTCTTTAGCATTTGCCGTGCCAAACAAAATAGTTCCAAATAGTACCAATTAATTCATGTAATTACATTTTTTGCCTCAAAAAACAGCTTGAAAAAATCACTCCAGCGAAGCGGATACTGCCGGACCGGAGAGCAGTTGCCTATTTTTTGGACATTATTGCCGACCGACCGGGAAAGGTCAGGGCATCCGCAGCGGCACACGGCATGCCCCAATGCCGTTCCAGCCCCGTTGGCCGGCGCTTCCGGGCCAGCGGTTGCCGTCGGCTGCACGGACGGCAACAAAGTTGCAATGTCATGACAATCGGAGGCGAACTGATGGTTACCACAGCGGCACCACTGGACAGGGATACGGCGAAGAAACTGTTCGACCACTACCGCAAACACCGGAACGGCATCAGGAATAAACCGGAGATGGCATCCATCTGCCTGATCTGCGGCTCCATTCATGTCGTCCCCAAGGATGGGGACGAGCGCATGCTGGTATGCCGCAACTGCGGTTTCGCCTTTTACCGCTACGAATGTCCCGTCTGCGGGAAAACGGTGGACGGGCGCGATCCCATGAACCCGGGCTGCCGGGAATGCGGATGGCGGACCTGCACTTGCGGGGCCTGCGGCTGTCCGACAGATAACAACGGTTGAGGAAGGAACCACCCCATGAAACGCGCAGAGATCGGCAGCATCGTCACCATCAGGTATATCGGCACCCTGGATAACGGCCGGATTTTCCACAGCACCGACGACCATGGCCCCCAGACCTTCACCATTGGTTCGGAACAGGTCTTTCCCGCACTGGAGCGTGCCGTTATCGGCATGCGGGCGGGAGAGGTGAGGAATATCGTGCTTGCCGCCGAAGAAGCCTACGGCCCGCGACTTCCGGAAAACATCATCAACGTGGCCCGTCACCTCTTTCCCGCCGGGAAAGAGATTATCATTGGTCAAAAACTGAGCATCGAGTTCAAGGGAGGAACCACCAGAACCATGGTCGTGACCGCCGTGGACGAAAACAGTGTGACGCTGGACGGCAACCACCCGCTGGCCGGCCTGGCCCTGACGTTTGCGCTCAGCCTGGACAAGGTGGAATAAAGACAGACGCAAAGCTGGAGGAGAGATTGAATGCAACAGGAACGTAAGACAGATCGCTATGTAACATTCATCGGCATCGAAGGGGATGAGAATTCGCGCAGGCTGATAGCGCTCCTGCGCCGGCACATCGATGATCCGCGCAAGAGCAACCGTTTCTGGGAACTGTTCAAGGGCAAGCTGGACCTGATCGGCAAGCCGGATCACAACGGAGGGCGGTGCCTGGACGAACTGTTCCTCATCCACTCCTATATCAACAATATTCGGGAACTGTTCGAAGAATACGACGATCAGCCGGCCCTGGCATTGCTGGAGCAAATTGAAATCGAGAGCTGCTGAAACAGCGGGCCGCATCCCCTAGAGGATGCGGCCCTTCACTTTGCGCCATCGGGTATGATTCCGGATGCCTTACCGCCTCAAGCACTCCCGCGCAGACCCTTGCAGATAGTCGAAGACCTCTCCCCGGGTGACGATGAAGCGCGGCATGTCGTTGAGCAGGTCCTCCAACAGGTGCAACACCTCCCCGTCGTCGCTGTCCAGGGCGGCCATCACGGCCGACAGCACCGGCAGGATATCGTACAGGTCGTCGCGATTGAAGGGGGTCTGGTCCGGCAGTCCCGTGAATTTCGGGTCCTTACGCCGCTTGACGTCGCGAGGGTATTTGAATTTCAGGTCGGATGCCTTGACGGTGACAGCCATGATAACCTCCCCGCTCAGTGCCCGTTGCAGCCGCCACCGCACCCGCCGCCGCAGTTGCCCGGTTTGACGATGTCGGACGCCTTGGGCTTGCCGCACAACTGGAGCGAGGCACGCTCCACATACCAGGCTTCATCTTCCAGCTTGCCGGTCAGTTCGTGCTTCTTGAGCATCATCAGCACCCTCATCTCCGTTGTTTCCAAAAGCTGTGCCGCTTCGCTCAGTGATACGAATGAGGTTCCGCACATATCCATTTCCTCCTCAGGCAGCTTTGGGGAGCGTATCGCCTCCCAGGTAAATCCCCATCAGTTCGCAGTTGGAGAGATCGCGTTTGCGCTTGCTGGCCATGGCGCGCGCGCGCTCCAGCATCGGTTCGGCCTGGATGCGGTCTATGGTGATACCCATGCTGCGATAGCGTTCGATCAGGCCGCTGGTGCCGGAATGCTTGCCGACCACGATACTGCGCACCAACCCCACCTCGGCCGGGTCAAAGCCTTCGTAGTTATGGGGGTCCTTGATGACGCCGTCGGCGTGCAGCCCGGACTCGTGGGCAAAGACCCGTTCCCCGACCACCGGCTTGGAAACCGGCAGCGGCCGGTGTGATGCCTTGGCCACGAAGAGCGACATCTCGCGGAAACGGTGGGTGTCGATACCGGTCTCGATGCCGCAGGCATGCTTGAGCCCCATCACCACCTCTTCCAGGGCCGCATTGCCGGCCCGCTCGCCTAACCCGTTGATCGTCGTATTCACGAATCGCGCCCCTGCCCTGATGCCGGCAATGGCATTGGCGGTGGCCATCCCCAGGTCGTTATGGGTGTGTACCTCGATAGCCACCTCGGGCACCGCCTTCCGCAGAAAGGAGACCTTTTCGTATATGCCGAACGGATCCATGATCCCCAAGGTGTCGCAGAAGCGGAAGCGGTCTCCGCCCATGGCCCGGGTGATCTCCATCAGCTCGACCAGAAAATCCAGGTCGGCGCGGCTGGCGTCCTCGCCACCGACCGACACGTAGAGATCGTGCTGCTTGGCAAAACCAAGGGCCACTTTCAACTGTTCCTTCACCGCCGCCCGGTCCTTGCGCAATTTGTGGGCCATCATCTGGTCGGACACGGACAGCGAAATATCCACCGCCTGCACGCCACAGGCGATGCTGGCCCGTATTTCGGGGACCAGCGCCCGGTTCCAGGTAATCAGGCGGGCAGTGAGACCCAGGTCAACCAGGGCCTTGATGCCGGCCTGTTCCTCGTCACCCATGGCCGGAATGCCGCATTCGATCTCCTGCACACCGATGGAATCCAGCATGCGGGCAATGGTGATCTTTTCCCGTTTGGAAAAAACCACGCCGGCGGTCTGTTCGCCGTCACGCAGGGTAGTGTCGTCAATGATAATGGCCGGTTCATTCATAATTGTTCTCCGTTTCCGTAGGGGCGCATCAGGCCGGGGGACACACTCGGCCCCGCATCACCCGCAACTACCCATTGTTGCCAAGCCGAAAACATACTCCGACCGATACTCCGGTTTTGTTCCGGCAAACATCAACTCGTTGGCGCCCTGGTTCCTGAACCCCCGCTCGAACAACAGCTTGAGCGCCGCTTTATTTCCGGCCGGGGCATCGACATATACCTTCGTGTCTTGAGAAATTTCGGCAAGGGCATCGTCAATGACCCCTGCGGCGTCACGGGCATTCGTCGCGGCAAATGGCCCTATCTGGACCGCGTTGCTGCATGGCTGGATAACCGCACACGCGCCGCCTCCGGCCAACACGGGTCCACGGCCGCTGATCACATTCAGCAAGGCGTCCCGCCGGTCGCCCCACCCCAGGTGATCCACATTCCGGTCAAATAGGGCGTCAGGACGTGGACGGCTGGCCGTTATGCCCTTCTTACCGTGACCGGTCCAGCGGATGATGGTGTCGATGCTGCGGAAACCATGCTTTTCATACAGGGATTTGCCCATTTTTGAGGCGGTCAGCCAGACGGTTTCCGCACCTGCGGTACGCAGAGCTTGCAACGAGCCGACAAACAGGGTTTCGCCCACACCTTTGCCGCGATACCGTTTGTCGACGATCAGATTGCCGATCCAGCCGCTCCGTTCATGCCGCAACGAGGTTACAAAACCGGCAGCACCATCCGGCTCGTCCCGTACGCAGAAACAGCCTTCAGGGAACGTGGCCAGGAGGAAATCGAATTCCCAGGCATCGGCCACCCAGCGTTCCTCCGCGGCCAGCGCCAGAAAACGGTTCAGATCCTTTGTATGAAACGGTTCGATCAGCATATTTCGCCACCTTATTGCTGCGACGTCGCCCTGAAAACGAAAGCAGTCGTTCGCCCGCTACTTCGGCACGGCACAGGCGGACTCGCCTATGGTTATATCCTGGCCGATCAAACCGACCGCATCGGCCCGACACTGCTTGCAATGGGCAAATTGTCCGATGATCCCTTCGTTGGCCTTCCTGACCTCCGCCATGCGTGCCTCGCTGGGAGGCTCGATGTGGGCCAGTGCGGCCTGGGGGATGATCGGCATGATGTTCATCACGAAAGCGCCCAGCTTCTTGACCCGCTCGGCGATCAATGGCAGTTGGTCGTCGTTGATGCCCGGCACCAGCACCGAATTGACCTTGATGGTCAGCCCCAGTTCTCCGGCCCGCTTTATTCCCTCGAACTGGTTGGCGATCAGGATACGGGCGGCATCCACACCGGTGTACTGTTTGCCGTGGTAGACGATCTGGCGGTAGATCCTGGCCCCAACCTCGGGATCGACCGCGTTGATGGTCACGGTCAGGCTGTGCAATCCCAAGGCATACAACCGGTCGATGGATTCCGGCAGCAGCAGCCCATTGGTGCTCATGCACAGCATCAGGTCCGGGAATTCCTTTTTGACCAGTTCAAAGGTTTCGAAGGTCTCTTCATTGGCCAGCGGGTCGCCTGGCCCGGCAATGCCGATCACCTTGATGATCGGCCCGACCACCGGGCTGGCCATGACTTCGCGCACCTTGACGATGGCCTCCGCCGGGGTCAGCAGACGGCTGGTCACACCGGGGCGCGATTCATTGGCGCAGTCGTGCTTGCGGCTACAGTAGCCGCACGTTATGTTGCATTTGGGCGCCACGGCCAGGTGCATGCGGCCGTTCTTGTGGTGGTTGCCGCCGAAGCAGGGATGGCCCTGAATCTTGTTTTTCATGTCGCACGCGGTTGCCATGATTGCACTCCTTTCAAAGGAAAAAGCCCGCGGGTTAACCCCATGGGCTCCGTTGCCTCGTCGTTGAAATGTTTTTTTCGTCACGTGTGATGCTGTACCTGGAGGGTGTAAGGCATAGAACGTGCCAGCAGAAAGATCCTTTTACCGCAAAGATGTAAAGAGCACAAAGAACGGCACGTTACAAGAAAGGCGCGACTTGATTCCACTTGATTCCGAATAATTCCACCGGTGTGTCCCCACACAATTTGCCCATTATTTAATCATTATTTTTATTTTTCGATGTGGTTCCTCTTTTGCATGGCTCCCTTGAGCCTTGGTAATGAAATTCAGTTCAGACTGGTCCCCACATGTTCAACCAGTACAACCTCGACGAAATAATTGATCGTGCCAGGGGCGCCTTTATCGGCATGGCCATTGGCGACGCCCTGGGTGCCACGGTGGAGTTCATGACCGCACCGGAGATCTCCGCCAAATACGGCACGTTCAGAGAGATCGTCGGTGGCGGCTGGCTGCGGCTGAAACCGGGTCAGGTGACCGACGACACCGAAATGGCGCTCTGCATCGCCCGGGCCATCGTTGCAAACCAGGGTTGGTCCATCGAAGCAATCGCCCGAAACTTCGCGACCTGGCTCAAATCACGGTCAGTGGACTGCGGAGATACCTGCCGCAAGGGGATCCGGGCCTTTATGCTCGACGGGAGACTGGAATCCCCGCCCAACGAGTGGGACGCCGGCAATGGCGCGGCCATGCGCATGCTTCCGGTAGCGCTCTACTCCGTGCCCGACGAGCTGATGCTGAAAAGATATGCGGTCGAACAGGCCCATCTCACGCATAACAATCCCGTGTCCGATGCCGCCTGCATCTGCCTGGGGGAACTGCTGCACCTGACGCTCTGCGGAGCGGCGAAATCACGCCTGCTCCGCCAGGTGGAGGGCCTGGTGGCCCGTTTTCCGGCCTTCGCCTTCGCGCCTTACCGGGGCTTGGCCACCGCGTATGTCGTGGACACCATGCAAACGGTATTTCACTGGTTTTTCAGGGGAAAGAGTTTCGAGGAGTGTGTGGTGGGAACGGTCAACCAGGGGGCGGACGCCGACACGACCGGCGCAATCTGCGGCATGCTGGCCGGGGCCTACTACGGCATGGACAGCATCCCCCCCCGCTGGTTGAAAAAGATGGACAAAAAGGTCATGGCGGAGGTTGATGACATGGCCCGGCGCCTGGTGGCCGCCAGCCCGGCGGGCAGGTCATTTTAGTTCACCTTTCAGAATCCCGTCGGCGATCTGCCGGAGCGTCCTGCGTTTGTCCATGGCAAGTTTCTGCATGACGCGATAGGCGTCGGCTTCGCCCAGCCGATCCTTTTCCATCAGGTATCCCTTGGCTTTTTCGATCACCTTGCGGTTTTCGATGGTCTCCCTGAGATCCTCGATCTTCTCTTTCAGATCTTCGACCACTTCCGTATGCGCCAGGGCGATCTCGATCGCGGGAAGCAGGTCCTGTTCCCGGAGCGGTTTGGTTAAAAAAGCGGCAATTCCGCATTCCGCTGCCCGTTTCGCAGTCTGGGCATCGTAACAGTTTGTCAGCAGGATGATGGGGATCTTAAGCTTCTTCCTGATCTCCGTCGCAGCGGTGATCCCATCCATGTGAGGCATGGCAACATCCAGAACAGCCATGTCCGGAAAGCTCGCAAGGGCCATTTCCACGGCATCTTTGCCGTTCCCGCACTCCAGCACTTCGTCAAATCCCACCTCGACAAGCATGCCTTTCAAATTCATCCTGATGACCGGTTCGTCATCACAGATCAGTATGGTTCTCATAAATAACTTCCCCCTTCGGTCGCGGCTACTGCCATGGCCAAGCATCTGCCATGCCAAGGAGCATTACGGCTCTGAATGAGCCCGCCTTTTACCTGAGTACCGCTTCCGCCATGACCTCGGCCAGGTCCCGCACCCGCACGCCCTCGGCCTTCACGTCCTTGAGCCCGTCTTCGAACATGGTCAGGCAATAGGGGCAGGAGACGCAGATCGTATCCGGTTTCTCCTCCAGCGCCTCTTTTACGCGGTTCAGGTTGATACGTTCGCCCGTATGCTCCTCCATCCACATCCTGCCCCCCCCGGCGCCACAACAAAAGGCGTTGTTGCGGTTGCGGCCCATCTCTCCGGGCGCGGTTCCGGTAGCGGCGGCAATCGCCTCGCGCGGAGCATCGTAGACATCGTTGTGTCTCCCCAGATAACAGGAGTCATGGAACAGGGTGGCGCCGAATTCCGTGGTACCGTTCGGCGCTATTTTCCCCTGCTTGACCAGGTCGCGGAGCAGCTCACTGTGGTGGATGACCTCCAGTTCCAGGCCGTATTGGCGATAGTCGTTCCTGAGGGTCGTGAAGCAGTGCGGGCACTGG
>JAATGX010000055.1 GCA_015688915.1 Desulfuromonadales bacterium | reverse complement strand
TGTCGTAGTCCTGCATGTGCGGCTTGGCGTCCTTGTCCGTTTCGGCCACCAGTTCCACACCCCCCTCCAGTTCGGGGGCCACGGCATGGAGTTGGGTCATGAAGTCATTGATCTTTTTTTCAATGGCAGTGGCCGGTTCCTTGGCCACGATCATCTTGCGGATGGCTACGAACTCCTCTTCCATCTCGATATTCTTCCGGGCAGAGACATTGACGCGGATCGGGCCTTCCAGGTTTTCGTACACCTCGAAATAGGCCGCCTGGGCCTTCCGTTTCGCCGCCTGGACGTCCCCTTTTTTATACAGGTCGAGCGCCTCGTTCAGGTAGCTGCCGGTTTCGTTGATAAGCTCCCGGTAATTCAGCGCATGCTTGCCGTCCTTGGCGCTGGCGGTGGAGACAGGCCACAGTGCCGTCAGTGCCGCCATGAGACATAGAAAACCTGCCGCCTTCAATGTTCGTACCGTTCTTTTCATATCTACCTCTCTTCAAACTTAGATAATCTTTGTCCACGAAGTACACGAAGGGACACAAGGAAAATCGGACCGTACCGATTGATTCACCTTCGTCGAACTCCGTGTCCTTCGTGGACAATACTCAACTAAGGATTATTCCCGTACCGCCCTGCGTTTGGTCCTGTCCCAATTGAAGGTCAGCATTGCGTAGGCATAGCTCAGGTTCTTGTCGCTGCCCGAGGCGTCCTGAAAGAATTTCTCGGTGAAGAAGTGATCGTAGGCCAGGGTCAGGGCCAGGTTCTTCTGGATATTCCAGGTCAGACCGAAATCGGCCTCCACGCCCAGGTGACGGCTGAAACCGCTGCCGCTTTCCACGTTGTTGGCAATGAACTTGTGTCCGGTGGCGGAGAAGTTCAGGTCGTCCATGAGCTCGATCCCCCAGCCCAGGGTATAGACCTGGAGACCGCTGGCGTGGTGGCCATTCACATCAAGGCCGGACATGTCGCGATCAGATGCATGTCGCCCACGATGGAGGTGTCGTTGTTGGGAGTGCGGAATTCTTTGCGGGAGCTGATGCCGTCGGCAGCGTTCTGGTCGCCGGAGCCGTAGGCGTAGCCCACGGTGAAGGTGTTCTTGAAGCCCAGGATATTCTCGAACTCGCCGGTCAGGTCGACGTGGCCGCCATAGGCGTTGATATTTTCGTTGCTGATCTTGCCGGACTGGAAGATCGGTTCGAATTCCAGGGAGATCGACTCACCCAGTTTGGAGACGCTGCGCAGGCCCCAGGTATCCACGTAGTTGCCCCGGTGCGGGTCTCCATCCGCCGACTGGTTGTCGCGGAACAGGTACAGATCGAGGGAGCTGTCATTGGTGGGGGCGTAGGTGGCGTAGGCGCCCCACAGGGGGCCGTTCTGGCGGCCCGAAAACGGCTTGGCATAGGCAGCGCCCAGGAGGTCAACTGTGAGACCTTCCAGCGGTTTCAGTCTGAGCCGGCCGCCGTCGAAGGTCTGGCCGTCGAAAGCCGTATCGGCGCCCTGGACAAAGGCGCTGCCGTACACGAACTCCTGGCGACCGCCCTTGATGGAGGCCCATTCATGGCCCGGGGTCCGCGCTTCCACGAAGCCCTGGTAGAGGTTGAACCTGTTGAAGTCCCCATTCCCGCCGCCATAGCCGTAACCCTGCCCCTCAAGATGGACATCCAGGTAATCAGTGGGGTGCCAGTAGACGAACGGTTTGACCCGCCAGGTGAACTGCCCCATGTTGTGGCCCGGCTCGTAGCCGTCGAACAGCCTGAAACTGTTCCCCGATTCGCCCCGCAGGAAGCCGTTCACCCCGAATTTATAGACAAAGTTCGGTGTCTCGGGTTGCACCAAGTCGAGGATATCCTCAATGGAGGAGCGTCTCGAACCATATTCCGGCAAGTTGGTCAACTCGCCTTCCAGGGCTTCATGCAGAGCTGAAATGCGCACCAGATCATCCCGCATCACGGTGCCGTACTCTTCTTTCTTATACCTGTCCAGGATCTTTTCCAGGATGGAATACAGGCACTGGGTCAGCTCTTTTTTCGAGACGGTCCCTCCTTCGGGAAGTCTCTTTTGGGCCTCGTATTTGTCCCCCAACTCCTTGATCTCCTGGTAGGCCCAGTTTTCGGCGCTTACCTGTTCGGGAATCCGATGGTCGCCGGACTCCGCCTGAACCGGCGCCGGTGAGCTCGTGGCGCTACCGGCGCCGTCATCGGCGTGGGCAAGCGTCGTGCCAGCCATTGCAAGGGCAAGGGCAAAGGCAAGTGTGGTGGTACGCAGTACAGTCATAAACATATCTCCTTTTGAGTGAGTAGTCTCTGGCTGGCTGCGTGCTGCGGGAAGGCGACGTGGCTGGCTTGAGTAAATTGTATATGTGCGTGGTGCGAAGGGACTATTTTGTGAGTATCAGCTTGTTGTTGCCGGTGATCCTCAGCCGGTACTGTTCCCCGGCGTGCAGGATGATGATTTCGCGGTGGCCGTCGAACAACTCGGCGCTGTTGATGCTTTTAATGGACATGCCGGGCGCGTCCCCCCTTCCGGAAAAAGGAGCGGCTTGCGCCGTGAACGCACTCATGAGCGCGCCTCTTTCAAAAATTGAATGTCATTATCATTGTTCGGGTAAAAAAATGCCGGGCGATCCATACCCTTCAGACATTCCAGCGGAGAATCGCACCGTTCCAGGCGGCGGTTCATGATGTCGCGGCAGCGGCGGCAGGCGTCCGCCAGGTGGAGGCTCTTCCGGGCATCTCCGTATATTTTCCAGGGGCCCTGGCAGGCAAAGGGGAGTTTGACCATGCCCATGAAGGCGGCCACATCCTTGGCGGGATAGCCGATGAACAGCCCGATCTCATGGGGAAAGGCGCCGCCGGCGGCGCGGCGGCACAGTTCCGCCAGCAACCCCTCACTGTCCCGGGTGGTATCGTATCCGGCCTTGGACAACAGGGCACGGACGCCGGGATGGGCAAGCTGCCGCTCCAGATGGTCCGGGTCGTAGCAGAAGAGGAGCAGGGCCCGGTTCCTGCTCTGCAGCACCTTGAAGCGGAGGCCGCTCAAGCCTTGAACGACCTCGTCCCTCAGGGAGTGCCACAGGTGATACAGGTTTCTGCCGCAAGGGCGCACACGGTTGACCAGCGAAACCAGGTTGGCCGGTTTGATCCCCGACAGGACCTCGGCGCACTCCAGCACCAGATGGGCGTTCAGGCAGTCCAGCGGGTCGGCGAAGCGTGATGTCACAGGTTGGTGTGCGGTGGTCGCGTGGAGCGGACAGGACTCATTGTGGGTGGAAGCTGATGCCATGCAGGTACCTTGCAATTGATTTTCGATATCAATACGCGAGAAAGAGAAGGCTGTCAAGAAAAAATTTTCCTGATGGAGAAGGCGTGGACCTGGTCGCGGGACAGGCGCCCGGCCCGTTTCTCCCGGAAGAAATCGGCGCGTATACCGGTGAGGACATGAAAATTTCTGATCGGAAGTTGAATCTCCTTAAGGCCAAGTGTGAAGGAGTGCTGGAGCCGGAAGAAATTCGCCGTATCCGCAAGAAACTTCATCTTTCCCAAGAACAAGCAGGTTTCTTGATCGGTGGTGGCCCGAGGTCTTTCCAGAAATACGAAAGCGGCGACGTGTTGCCCAGCCGGGTGGTAAGTACTGCTTTGGTGTTACTCGACCATGACCCCGCAGCATTGTCGGTGCTTGAGACACACAAAAAAGCTGCTTGAGCATTGAGAAATGAGAGATGAAAAAAGCCCGAAAGCCCGGATTAAATCCGGATTAGCGGGCTTTTTTCGGCACTGCGTTCCGGGCGCCGCACGCACGAAAGCCCCGCCTCCCCCGATGGGATGCAAGGCTTCTGGTTTCCCTGTCCATTCAATCGCTGCCGAGACTTCGTATGTTTTTGACTTTCAGTCCTCTGTTTGTTACTGTCGTTGCAGAGGTGGGGCATGCTCCGTTATGAATGGCATCTACAAAAGGCTGTTCAAAACTTGAAAAAACATGCGGTCAGCTTTGATGAGGCGTCAACGGTCTTTAACGACCCGCTTGCCCGGATCTTCGATGATCCAGATCATTCAGTAACGGAATCACGGGAGATTATAATCGGTCATTCAGTTGCGGGACGGCTCATCATGGTCTCATTTGTGGAAAAAGAGCCGGGGTTGGTGCGAATCATCAGTGCTCGCAAAATGACAGGCAAGGAACGTGACGACTATGAAGAAAACATCCGCTGACATCCGCGCATCCCATCGGGACGACTTGAAACCGGAATATGCCTTTGACTATCACAAGGCCAGAGAAAACCGCTTTGCCGGGCAGGCCGACACTACGAGGACCGTCGTGGTGCTTGATGCGGAGCTTTCCGCGGTCTTTGCCACTCCGGATGCCGTCAACAAGGTGTTACGGGCGCTCGTCAAAACCATGCCGAAGCGACCCGCTGATACCAATACTGGCGGAAAGGCCCGCCGTGTGGGCTGAGCAGCCCCTCACCCCGACCCTCTCACAGGGAAAATCGGGTCATTGGCAGTAATGTCCGGTTAACTCTTTGCAGCCGGCTGAAAGACGTTCTAACGTCCCCCCTCCCGTCGAAGGGAGGGGGAGCTAAATGCAAAAAACAAACCGGACACTGCTGGGTCATTGGTCATTTGGAAACGGAGGATGAGAGATGAAAAAAGCCCGCAAGCCCGGATTAAATCCGGATTTGCGGGCTTTTTTCGGCAATGCGTTTCGGGCGCCGCACGCATCCGGAATTTGCGTGGTGTCCGAATCGGCTTCATGCTCCCGGCGCCGGAGCACGATTGCAGGGGGCAGAGGAAAGGGGGCGCGCAGCGGCGGTCAGGGCGGCCCGTTCAGAATGGTGTTGATCCTCATGGCCAGGTCTTTTGTGGCAAACGGTTTCTGGATGAAGTTGATCCCTTCCTCCAGCACGCCGTGGTGCACGATGACGTTGTTGGTGTAGCCGGACATGTACAGGACCTTCAGAGCGCCATGGCTCTCCAGCAGCTTGCGGTGAAGTTCCGGACCGTTCATTCCGGGCATGACCACATCGGTCAGCAGCAGGTCCAGGTGCCGGCCCGCGCTGGCCTCCAAGGCCCGCTCGGCCCCTTCGGCAACGATCACCCCATATCCGCACCGGTCGAGCAGGTCGCACACCAGGTTCCTGACCATTTCGTTGTCCTCCACCAGCAGAACCGTGCCGGAGCCGGACGACAGGACCACGGGTTCCGGCGTGGAGGCGGGCCTGTGGGCCGGCAGGTCGTCGACGACCGGGAAGTAGATCTTGAAGACCGTGCCCTTGCCGGGCTCGCTGTAGACCCAGATGTGCCCCTCATGCTGCTTGACCAGGCCGTATACCGTTGCAAGCCCCAGGCCCGAG
>JAATGX010000083.1 GCA_015688915.1 Desulfuromonadales bacterium | reverse complement strand
CCTCGTCCTCATAGAGTAAGCCCCTCCGTAACAAAGAAAGCCCGGCATTAACCGGGCTTTGAATTTAATCAGGGATAGACCTTGCTGTCGTCAACTGTAATCTTCCTTCCTGATCCCATACCGCTTGATCTTCCGATACATGGTGGCCATGTTCATGCCCGCCTCGCGGGCCGCCGTGTCGATGTTGCCCCCATGCTTCCTGAGCAGCCCCGTGAGCAGGTCGGCCTCGAAACGCTCCAGCGCAGCATTGAAGGGGAGTTCACCCGTGGTGGTGGCCGCTGCGGGCGGGATGCCGAGCGGCTCGTGGGGCGCCTCGACGAACTGGTCCAGGGTCTCGCGGGAGATGTGCTCCTCGCCGACCATGGCCATGCAGGCCTCGATCACATTCTTGAGCTGGCGGATATTGCCGGGCCAGGCAAGCGCGCACAACGCCTGCATGGCCTCCTTGTCGAATCCCTTCACGGAGGTGCCGAATTTCTGGTTCTGCAGGAGGATGAAATGCGCCGCCAGGAGCGGGATGTCGTCGGCCCGCTCCCGCAGGGGCGGCAAATGGATATTGACCACGTTCAGACGATAATAGAGGTCCTCGCGAAAGGCGCCGATCTTCACCACCTGTTTCAGGTCGGAGTTGGTGGCCGACAGCACCCGCACGTCCACCCTGGTGGGGGTTGTCTCCCCCAGTCGGTTGAACTCCTTTTCCTGTAAAAAGCGGAGCAGGGTCTTCTGCACGTTCATGGGGAGATTGCCCACCTCATCCAGGAAGAGCGTACCGCCGTCTGCCGCCTCCAGGAGCCCCTGGCGGTTTTCCTTGGCCCCGGTGAAGGCCCCCCTGCGGTAGCCGAACAGTTCGCTCTCCAGCAATGACTCGGGCAGGGCGCCACAGTTGATGGCCACGAATTTCCGTTCCCGGCGCGGCGAGTTGTAATGGATGGCCTGGGCGATCAATTCCTTGCCGGTGCCCGATTCGCCGGTGACCAGCACCGAGGTGTCGCGCACCGCCACCTTTTCAACCCGCTCCAGCACCGCCTTTAATCCGCCCGACGCGCCGATGATGTTGTCGAAGGTGAATTTCCCCTCCAGCTCGGCCCGCAGTTCGCGGTTTTCCTCAAGCAGTTTCGACTGTTGCAGGGCGTTCTTGACCCGGTAGACCAGTTCCTCCGGCTCGAACGGCTTGGTCAGCATGTCGTAGGCCCCCTTGCGCAGGGCCTGGATGGACATGTCCACCGTGGCATAGGCAGTGATCATGATCACCGGAATGTCCTTTTCCATTTCCTTGACCCGCTGCAACACCTCCAGGCCGCTCATGCCCGGCATCTTGATGTCCGAGATGACCAGGTCCCAGGCCCCGGCACGGAACTCCTCCACCGCCTTTCGGGGGGAGGTGTAGCCGCGGGCCAGGTAGCCGTTGTCCAGGAGCACCTGCTCCATCATGCGGCAGAGCCCTTCCTCGTTGTCGATCAGCAGGATGCGTTTCTTGTCGGACATCTACAACTCCTCGGGAATCATTGACCGCTTATAACATGTATGATATATTGATGACATGGATTACACTCTCTCGTATTTCAACGAGACCGTCCAAGCCGAGTTTAACGCCTGGCCGGTGGGTTTGCGGGCGCGGTTTCGGGCGTTGACCATCCGCATGGAGGCACACGGCCCCAACCTGGGCATGCCGCACACCCAAGCCATGGGTGACGGCCTCTTCGAGATACGCGCCAAAGCTGAAGAAGGAATCGGCCGCGCCTTTTACTGCGTCTTGGTTGGCAGACGCATCGTAATCCTGCATGGTTTCATCAAGAAAACGGATAAAACTCCGAAGCGGGAACTCACCGTAGCCCGAAATCGGCTTAAGGAGGTGTTGCAACATGGCTGATAAAAACTACAAACCGATACCATACAGCCCCAAGAAAGCGTTGGAGAGGGATCTGCAAAATCCCGACTTCAGGAAGGCATGGGAGGCACTGGACGACGAATTCGCCACCCTGGATGCTCTCCTGGCGGCACGCCGTCAAGCCGGGCTGACCCAAGAACAGGTGGCGGCCCGGATGGGTGTGTCTCAACCGTCACTGGCGCGGGTGGAAGCGTCGCTTGGCTCCCACCGCCATTCACCATCATTGGAGATGCTCCGCAAGTATGCCGCCGCCGTAAACTGCAAACTGGAGATCAAGCTGGTGCCGCAATAGGCGGTTCCAGCGGGTAACGGTTCCGGGCGTGACCTGCGAAGCATAGCGAAGTCATGGTCTGCGCCTTTGTTGAGTACTCATTACAAGTAAACTTCAATATCTTTCTTCCGTTTGATGTCCAGTGCGATACCCGTAATTGCATTTGTTCTGTGTACAAGGCCCTTTTCTATCAGTGTCTCGAGAGAGGATTCAAACGTAAGCACCTTCTGGCAGTAGTGGTTCTTCAGAGTGTCAGGCTCGACTGTTTTTTTGCCCCAATAATGTTTTCGGTGCATACAAGCAAGAATTTGACGTGCCCCCACATCTATGTCCATTCGGTGTGAAAAGCCAATTATTGACTCGTCAAGGCTTTCAAGAATGGACTCATCACTCTTTATCCCGAAATAGTGGCTATGCGTCTCCCGAACGGTTGCAACTTCGGATGAGCCAACTAGCACCACTTCAAATCCGTCTTCAGCCGGGAATGATCTCTCGTGTTCAACGTACTTTTTGATGGCAATGTCGGGATCACGGGCAACAACATCCCAACTAACAAAGGCACCTTGATTCCAGTCAAATACGAAAATCCAATTATTGAGTCCTGGACCACCTATATGCTTTTCCTTTTCAATGAGCGTCTTGATAATGCCCTCGTTCACGTAGCTGTTGAAGACCATCTTCGTGTCTGACTGTTGGATGAGTGATTCTGCCGAGTCACGAAGTCTAGCTATTCGTAATTTTTGTGGAGTATCAGGGTCTCGCCCTGACTCAATTTCATAAAATAAGTCCGAAAGACACTTGAAGTATGCAACGACAGTCGGATCACCTTCAAGTTCCTTCAGATAATGACCGTAAATAACTGATGTCCTCTCAATGCTCTCAGCCCAATAATGTTGGATACGACTCCTTACTTGAAGTTCGAGCCTTGCGCCCGACTTTTCGAGTATCAGATGCACCGCACGATATCCGGAATCATCGCGGCCCTTTTCTCTGTAGTCGGTTGCTTTGATTAGCTTCAGTTGCCCCTGTTTGGCAACCTTGTCTTCGAGAAAATTTATCAGCCTTTCAACATCCGAGTTCAGCTCTACTATGCTACGCCACCCGCCGATCTCTTGGAGTTGAGTGAGGCGAACGCTGAAGCGGTTAAGTTTACGGAGGATTTGTGGCTTTCGCTTAAGCCTCTGTGCAATGTAGTATTTCGTTCCATATTGCGATAACCATTGCTGTAGCTCTAGCGTCATCTCTGATAGTGGCTGAAGGTGGCTCTTCCGGTATTCATCAAAAATGTTTTCAAATTCGGAAATATCGTTTGGCACATTATGGCGGCCTGCAAGCGCGAGCCCTGCTTTGTCAATTTTTGCTTTTGATACCACGGTATTAATCTCCTCTAAATCATCACTGGAAACTTGATGATGCATGCCCGCTGGTGCTGCAACTTCTCCGCCATCAACGGCGCGGAGCTGACCTGCCCCCGGTCTTTTGGGCGGTCAGGTCGTGCGTACTGGTTATACGTTGCAGGTTCATCGCTCTTTGAAAATGTAATATATATTTGAGATCGTTGGTTTATTCTTCAGGAGCAATGGCTATTTCTTCAAGATTCTGCCCTTGTCTGGTAAGCAAAGTCCAAAGGTCAGAATAGAAAAAATGGTCAATCGTCTTTATGTGTTGAGAAAGCAGGGGATGTGTAATCATGTTAGGTCGGATGTCGCAGTAATATACACCATCAAGCGGATTTAGCTTGATCGTGTATGCCTTGAAACGACCCGGTAGAAAAGTTGCTGAAATACCGTACTCATGTTCTCTTTTTGTCTTTTTACGCTGTACGTCATTTAGGAAAATGGCGATGTGAGACAAATCTGTGTTTGTGAGCCTGTTGTACAAGAATTTATCCATAAAAACCTTGTCAATACGGTCTTTGCTGGAAGTTTTGACAGAACCGATGATTTTTAGCTCCCCTGTTTTGCTTATCAGTAAATCATGTTGATAGGCTGACTTGAAAAGCTCGGTTCCATCGTCATCTTTTACCGGAACTTGCATGACACCAGAAGCACACTCTACATCAAGAGAGACTATTAATAAACGGATAAACCGTTCAAACAAATCTCCATTTACTTTACGGGCTTGGTTTGATTTTCCGGCTGGTAGCGCGTCGAGTGTTGCGCCGATTGATTGCTGGATTGTGTAGATGGTGCGGTTGATATTTTCTCTAAATTCGTCTGATGGCCGCTCTCCGTTTTTGATCTGTCCAAGTGTTTTCATAAACTGCCGTGTGCCGTTCGCAAAACTTTCGGCATCGTACATAAGCAGAGTGTTGAGGGGGCGGGTAATGTTGTAATGTCCGTCTTTTCGATACTGGAAAAATTGATAGTGATTTTCATTCTGGGAGATGATACGGGCTTGCAGTCCCGTCTCTACATATTTCAGATAACGGCTGCAAAATGTGATGTAGTTTTCCAGTGTATGAAACAGGTCTTTGTTGACGGCACTACCTACAAGATCAGTAAGATTCATCGTATGGATTCCCTTCGTGCGGCGGTTTTTCGGTCATGGGCTATCCATTCGTCTTTAGTCATTCTTCTTACATTTTTTAATCGTTCTATTGCCCACTGGTTGTAACTAATGTCCATGTCACATCCCATCCATCGTCGTTTGAGCTGTTCTGCAACAACAATTGTGGTTCCTGAACCGGAAAAAGGATCTATGACCAAATCACCTTCATTGGAAGAAGCGAGAACAAATTTTCTTAGTAGTTCTTCTGGTTTTTGAGTTGGGTGAGGGGTTTTCTCACCCATGCCGTTGCAGGTGGTTGGTATGTCAATTACATCTTTTGGTTTTGCGCCTTTGGGGTTTGGTATCCAGTTGTCACGCTGTTTGTTCCCGTTGCCACCGTATGCACTGGTCTCTGCCTGCGGATGTGATGGATATTTGAGGGTGTGAGCACCGTAAGGAGTGCGTACATCGTCGATGTTTAGCTTACAAGCGTCTGTTTTGCGAAAGTGGATAATACTTTCGTGTGCTCGTCCCCATTCGTTACCCAAATTTGCTTTGTTTTTGTAATGCCAGATAAGCCAACGGCAATGTTTGAAATATTTTGACGCGGGATGTTTAATGTCCGCAAGTATTTCTGAAAAACCGCACACATATAAAGACCCGGTAGGTTTTAAAATACGGGAGGCTTGAGCTATCCACTTGATTGACCACTCAATATATTTTTCCTGACTTTCAAAATTGTCCCATTCGGCTTTTTTAATGTTATAGGGCGGGTCAGCAAAAACAAGGTCAACGCTCGAAGAAGGAAGAGACTCAAGCCACTTAATAGAATCTCCTTGGAACAGTCGCCCGTTTGGATGTTCATATTGCAACTGGAAACCCGTTGAAACAGCAGGAAATGCAACCTCTGTTTTTTGTCTCCGTCTTATTTCGTCGGGTGCAAATATAGACAATTGTTCCATTATGTACTGGTCGAGAGCCTGCCAACCAGCACCGGCGCAGCTTTCAATGGAATATGGCATTTTGTTCCTCCGTACATTGATATTTTAACAATATACCATGAAAATGCATGGCGAGGTAATCAATCTCAGGTCGATTTTTTGCGCCCCTCAAAGACGCTCGGTTCTTGGTTTTAATTCGGTTTTTCGGTGTGGTGTATAATTACTCGTTGACCAGCCCCACGCACGCGTGAACCGCTGATCTACCCAAAAAGGATATTTTGACGGTGCTAATTAAACATCGGACTCTGCCCGCTCACAACTCCTCCCGCTCCACTGGCAGGGTCACGACGACCGTGGTACCCCTCCCCGGCTCGCTCTCGATATGGATATCGCCGTGGTGCTGCTCGATGATCTGGCGGGTAATGGCCAGCCCCAAGCCGGTGCCGCGCTCTTTGGTGGTGTAGAACGGCTCGAAGATCTTCTCCAGGCTCTCGGCCGGGATGCCGCAGCCGCTGTCGCTGAACACGATGCGTACCCGCCCCTCCTCGGCAGCCTCGGTCCGAACGGTGAGTTCTCCGCCATCCGGCATGGCGCCGCCCGCGTTCAAGATCAGGTTGATGGCCACCTGGCGCATCTGGTCGCCGTCCAGCATGACCGGGGGGAGTCCGGACGCGAACTCCCTCCGGATGGCGACCCCGCGCATGTCCGTGTGATTGGCGGCAAAATCCACAATCTGGGTCAATAGTTCGTTCAGGTCCACCGGCTCCAGACTGGGACGGGGGGTGCGGGCGTAGGAGAGCAGGTCCTGGACGATCTTTTTGCAGCGCTTGCTCTCCCGCTTGATCTCATGGATGTACTTGTAGTTGGGGTCATCCTCGCTCAGTTTCCCTTCCAGGTAGCCGGCATAGCCCAGGATCACCCCCAGCGGGTTGTTGATCTCATGGGCAACGCCGGAGGAAAGCACCCCCAGGGAGGCCATCTTTCCCTGCTGGGCCAGGCTGGCCTCCATCTCCTTGTTGCGGCGGATGATGTCGGTCATGCGGTTGAAGGCCGCCCCCAGTTCGGCCAGTTCGTCCTGCCCCTCCATCAGCACCTTTTCCTCCAGGTTGCCCCGCTTGACCCGCCGCATGACCTCGATCATATGGGTGATCGGACTGGTAACCACGTTGGAGGCGCGGAACACCAGCACCACGGCGATGAGCCCAACCGCCAGGACCAGGACGGACGTGCTGAGCAGGATGCGCGTCTTGATGCTGTTGGCCTCGTGGTAGAACTCGTCTTCGTAGGAACCGACCGCCACGATCCAATCCCACGGTTTGAAGTACTCGTAGCGGACGATCTTCATGCGCGGTGCGTTATCGCCGGTGTTTCGCCAGGGGTAGCGGATCCAGCCACTCTTTTTCCCGCACATCTCGCGGATGAACGGGAAGCCGCTGGAGTCGCGGGCATCAAAAAAGTTTTTCCCCTCCGAGTCGGGATGGACCGTGAAGTTTCCCTTGCTGTCCATACAGAAGATATAACCGGTGGCCCCCACCCGCTTGGACTTGATCTTCTCCTTCAGGTCGGCGAACGACTTGCGCTCGAAGGACGCATCTTCATAGGTCTCGTCCAGGTAGCCGCCCGTGGCGATGATCCAGTCCCACTCGCGGAAGTAGCGGTAAGCCACCACCTTCTTGCGGGGCAATTTGTCGCCGAGCACGGCATTGCGCCAGGGATAAGTGATGAACAGCACCTGGCCCGGCTTGGATTTCCGGGCCGCCTCACACATCTCCCGGATAAAGTAGCGGCCGTTTTCGTCCCGCTCGTTGTAGACGTTTTCCCCTTCCCGGGCGATATGCACCTGGAGGTCGCCGCGGCTGGTCATGGCAAAGATGTAACCGGTCTCCCCCACGTTGACCTTTTTCAGCGCCCTGCGCGCCTCGCGCTTGGCCATGTCCGGGTCGATCCTGCCTGTTTTTGCCTGGTTATGCTCCGTTTCCACCAGGTTGTAGGAAAGATTGGTCAGGGTGGCCAGTTCGCTGTTGAAGTTCCTGATCTTGTCCTGTCTGTAGACCTGGAACTGCTGGTAGTGGGAGTTGAGCAGGTCGATGGTGAAGGCGGTGATGTGTCGCAGATCGTCCTTGCTGGTCTGGGTGACCCCCAGGTAGGCCTGGCGGTTGGCGATGTAGCCGATCACCCCCGCCACCACGAAGATCGGCACGATCACCAGCGGCAGCACCAGCGCAAGCAGCTTCCAGCGGAGTTTCAATCTGTTGAGCAATCGGGTCAGCATGAGGCCTTTTTGTATACATTAAATTTTCAAAGATATACCTGATTGCGTCCGGCAAATCAAGGCGGGAAGCGTAAGGGTGTGGGAACCGCGCCGGCCGCTTGCCCGGTGTTGCGGTTTTGTCATAACAATGCAACGTGCCGTCCGCATGCAACCTGCGGCCTTTTATTTTCAACCGCTTCGTTGTATATGTTGTACGATGTGGGTGCCTGCACCGTCGGACATAGTTCAACGCTCATCACGTATGTTAACGGCCGCAAAAAGAAACGGGGGGAACCATGCCGAAATTCGAATTCACATCGAAGCGTATCTCACCATCCCTTACCGAGGTCACCTTTGACCAGGAAACAATCCTGTGCGCGCTTGACGAGAAGACGCTGCAACTGGTCTTCGACGAACTGAAAAACCGCGCCGTTTCGCTGTCGCTCCATTCGGTGCGGGAGATCCTGTCGCTGAAACCGGGCAACTTTCCAAAGAAGAAAAGGATTCGCAAGAAGCGAGTCAAGGAGCTTATCCGGGGGAAATGACGCATGCCGAAGCAGGGGAGCAAAGGATCAGGGTAATGAACTGTCAGACAACACACAACAGGCCGGCGGGGGATGAACCGTGACGCCGACATCCCGCAACCGCGCCATGATCGCCATCATCGACGCCCTTTGCCGGGACTATCTCCAGGGGAAGGAGGAAGTGCTGCGCCTCTCGGCAATCGCCCTCCTGACCGGCGGACATATCCTGATCGAAGATCTGCCGGGGCTCGGCAAAACCACCATCGCCCTGGCCCTGGCCGGCATCACCGGCCTCTCCTTCGGCCGGGTGCAGTGCACCAGCGACCTGCTCCCTTCCGATATCACCGGCCTGTCGGTCTTCAACCGGGACGAGGGGCGCTTCACCTTCCTAGCGGGACCGATCTTCAACAACATCGTTCTTCTGGACGAGATCAACCGGGCCATGCCCCGCACCCAGAGCGCCATGCTGGAGGCCATGGAGGAGCGGAGGGTGACGATAGAGGGGGTGACGCACCCTCTGCCCGACCCGTTCATGGTCTTTGCCACCCAGAACCCCTCCGACCAGAGCGGCACCTTTCCCCTGCCCGAATCCCAGCTTGACCGTTTCCTGTTCTGCACCGGCATCGGCTATCCGCCGGAGCAGTTGGAAAAGGGGATCATCTCGGGCGGCGGCATCCGCGAGCGGATCGGCGCCATGACCCCGGTGGCGACAGCCGCCGATCTCCTGGCCGCCCGCCGGGCGGTGACGGAGGAGGTCTACCTCTCGGACAAGGTGGTCGGCTACATCTACACCCTGGTGGCAGCTACCCGCAATCACCCCCGGATACTGACCGGCCTCTCCACCCGGGCCGCCATCAACCTGGCCCAGGCCGCGCGGGGAGCGGCCTTCATGGAAGGGCGCGATTTCGTGGCACCCGAGGATGTGAAAGGGATTGCCGCGGCCGTCTGCGCCCATCGTCTGCTCCTGAGACCCGAATATGAAGCTGTTGACCGGAGGGAGCTCCTGCGCTCCATCATCGCCGAAATAACGCTGCCTTTGGCCTGAATCCGCCCGCTGCTTCAGCAGGAATAAAATTGATTTGACGGCAACATCCCCGAAGTTTAAACTCTGTTTAAACTATCAGAATTGGGAGTGCAATCATGGCACAGGTTGAAGCGGTACTTGGTATAAAACAGTGGGGCAACAATCTGGGAGTTCGCCTGCCGGTAACCGTTGCCCGCGCGGCCCATTTGCATGTTGATCAGAGAGTCCGGGTTGCCGTGGAGGACGGGCGGGTGATCATAACCCCTGTTGACGATGCGGCACTGACACTTGAAGAGCGGCTGGCCCGGTTTGATCCGGCCAGGCATGGTGGTGAAGCACTGGCAATCGAACCGGTGGGGGCTGAAAAATGGTAGTACCGGCGAAACCGGTTGTTGCTGGAAAGCTGCCCTGGGTGCCGGAACGGCAGGACATCATCTGGATCAACTGCAACCCGCAGGCCGGTAGCGAGATGCGGGACCTGCATCCATTTCTGGTGCTGTCGCCACGCGCCTTTAACGAACGCACATCATTGGTCATCGGCCTGCCCATGACCACGGCGGAGTATAATGCCGACAATCCGTTTGCCGTGGCTGTGAGCAATGCGCAGGGCAGGAAACAGGAAAAGACCAACTATGTGCTGTGTCATCAACCCAAATCCTTTGACTGGCGCAGCCGCAAGGCAGCGCCGCATCCGCTCAAACGCCTGGAAGACAGCCATTTTGTCGAGTGCTGCGCACGTCTGAACCAGATCGTGCGGCTCGGGCCGTAGATCGGGCAGGATGCGGCTAACGAAGGATCGCAGCCAATGAGTGTAACGACCTCCCCCGCCCAACAGTGAAAACTCCCACGCGCCATCATCGCCGAAATAAAGCCGCCTTTGGCCTGAGGATCAGCAAGGCCGGGGCCTTGTACATCGTCATCACCCTCCTGCTCGGGTTTTCCGCCGTCAACACCGGCAACAACCTGCTGTTCCTGGTGGTGTCGGGGCTTCTGGCCTTCATGTCCGTCACCGGCCTGGCCGGGATGCTCAACATCAAGGGGCTTACCCCGGAACTTGTCCCGCCCGGGGAACTGTTTGCCGGTACGCCCGCCACCTTCCGGCTGCGGGTCCGCAACAGCAAACGCCTGCTCCCCTCGTTTCTGATCCGCCTGGAATGCCCCGGCGGCCATGGGGTCACCATTCCGCTGATAGGACGCTCTGCCTGCGCCGAGGGGAACGTAACCCTTACCT
>JAATGX010000104.1 GCA_015688915.1 Desulfuromonadales bacterium | reverse complement strand
GTCCCGGGCCGGCGCCTGAAATCCAGGATATCCGAGCTGGAAGCGCAAACTACCGCATTTCGGCGCGACTCGGAACTGCTCAGGGAGGTCCAGCGCCGTCAGCAGGCGATCCTCGACAACATCCCCGACCTGGTCTGGCTGGCGGACGCCGAAGGACGCTATCTCACCGTCAACAGGGCCTTTGGAAGAGCCTGCGGCCTCCCTCCGGGTGACGTGTTCGGCAAGACGGCCGCCGATATCGGGCCGCCCGACCTGGCCGAGAAATATCGTCGGGACGATGCCAACGTCATGGCGGCGCGAACCCGCAGGCGCATCGAAGAGCCCCTGGAATACGCCACCGGCGAACGGAAGTGGATCGAGACCATCAAGATGCCGGTCATGGATGACGACGACCGGGTGATCGGGACACGGGGCGTTGCCCGTGACATCGACGAAGGCAAGCGGATGCAGAAGATCATGATCCAGACCGAGAAGATGGTGACGGTCGGCGGCCTGGCCGCCGGTATGGCCCATGAGCTCAACAATCCGCTGGGCGCCATCCTGCAACATGTCCAGAACATCCAGCGCCGCATATCCGACGGCCTGCCGGCCAATGCGGCGGTGGCCGGCGAGATCGGCGTGGATTTCGGTCTGGTACGACATTACCTTGACCGGCGCGGCATCAATGATATGCTGACCTATATCGTCGAAGCCGGCGGCCGTGCGGCAGACATCATTACCAACATGCTTGCCTTCAGCCGCAAGGGAAGCGCCGCCCTGGAGACGACCCACCTCGCCCGCCTCATGGACCATGCGGTCGAGCTGGCGGCCTGCGATTATGACCTCAGGAAGAAGTATGACTTCCGCACCATCCGCATCATACGGGAGTATGACGAAGGCCTGCCCCCGGTCGTCATCAACAGGCCGGAGATCGAGCGGGTCCTGCTGAACATCGTGAAAAACGCCGCCCAGGCCCTTGCGGAACGGCCTGCGGGGGTGCCTCCCCTGATTACGCTCCGCACACGCCGGAACAGGGAATATGCCTGTATCGAGGTTATGGACAATGGCCCCGGCATGACCGGGGAGATCTCCGGAAGGGTCTTCGAGCCCTTTTTCACCACCAGGGAGGCCGGCGGCGGCAGCGGCATGGGGTTGACGGTGGCCTACGCCCTGGTTGTGGACAACCACCGCGGGATGATCAGCGTGGATTCCGAACCGGGCACGGGGACTACCATGACCGTTGGCCTGCCACTTGACGCGGAGAGTACCGTATGACGCGCCCCATCACCGTCTTGCTGCTGGATGACAACACCCTCGTGCGTGAAAGCCTGAACGCATGGCTCACGGACGACGGTTTCCACGTCCACGCCGCCTCGAACTGCGCGGAGGCATTCAGGACGCTGGCCACAACCCCCATCGACTTTGTCATGGTCGATCTGCAACTCCCCGACATGAGCGGCGAGAGCTTCATCGTCCAGGCGATCGAACGGTTTCCGGCATCGCACTTCGCCATCCACACGGGCGCCACCTGTTACCGCCTTTCCCTGGAACTTCTCAACCTGGGGATGCGGGATGACGATGTCATCTACAAACCGGTTTCGCCTCTCGCGCGCCTTACCGAAATAATCAGGGCAAAGACCGTGGGAGGGGGTTCCAATGGTACGTGAGCACCGGGCATTCTCGGCGCTGACCGTGGAAGACGATACGGAACTGCGCCGAAGCATCGTCACCTACCTTGAGGACAGCGGTTTCATCGTATATGAGGCGTCCAACTGCCGGGAAGGGATCGATCTCTTTCGGCGGCAACAACCGGATATCGTCTTTACCGACCTCAACATGCCCCAGGGGCATGGGCACGACTTGATCCACGCGATCCGCCGGGAAAGTCCGCACACCCCGATTGTGGTCGTCTCCGGCACCGGGGTGGTCGATGAGGCCGTCGAAGCCATGAGACAAGGCGCCTGGGATTATATCACCAAGCCGGTGCGGGACCTATCCGTACTGGACACGGTGTCCCGGAGGCTTATCGAACGGTCCCGCCAGCGGAAGTACTCTTCCGTGGCCGTTGATGGAGCGCCGGTGCCAAAACGAAACCGTATCCCTTTCTGCGCCCCTTTCTTCGGCGATCAGGCACACGGCAGCGTTGAGTTGGAGACGAACCTGCGGTACGCCCTGGAGCGCAAGGAATTTGCCCTGGCCTACCAGCCCCAGATCGACGTCGTTACCGGCAGGGTGACCGGCGTCGAGACGCTGCTGCGCTGGCAGCGCAACAACGGCACCCTGCTGATGCCGTCCGATTTCATCCCGGTCCTCGAAGCTTCCGGGCTCATCATCCCGGTCGGCGAATGGATTCTGAGGAGCGCCTGCAGCCAGTATGTCGCCTGGCGCAATCAGGGGGTCGAGCCGATCAGCCTCTCGGTGAACATATCCGCGGCGCAGTTCAAATCAGGCGGTTTGCCGGCCCTGGTGATCAGGATCATCCGGGAGACCGGCATGGACCCCGGCAGGCTCTGCCTCGAACTCACCGAAAACATTGTCATGGACGACATCGGAGAAACCATCAGGACCCTCCGAACGCTGCGGGATCTGGGCATCTCCCTGTCCCTTGACGATTTCGGCACCGGCTATTCGTCGCTCAACTACCTGGGAATGATGCCGATCAGCGAGTTGAAGATCGACCGGTCCTTTGTCGCCGCCCTGTCCCACGACCGGAATAACAACGCCGTCCTTGTCGACACCATCATCAGCATGGCCCACTGCATGAGCATGCGGGTGGTGGCGGAAGGGGTGGAAAACGAGTCGCAACTTGATCACCTCAGCTCGCGGCAATGCGGCACGGCGCAAGGTTTCCATTTCAGCAGGCCATTGCCCGCGGAGGAGATGTTCGACTATTTGTCGGCATACGGCAAACCGGCCGCTCCTTTTCTCAATAAATAGCATTTTTCAATCCGTAGCGATGTTACCCAAGGAGGGACGCATTATGATCAAGAGTTACAAGCACTGGGGTATTTTTTCCAAGATCATGAGCCTGTCCGTACTGACCTGGCTTGTGCTGGCACTGACAACCACCTTTATTCTCGAGCCATACATCCGCGGTCTGATCATGGAGGAGAAGAAGGACACGGTCCGTTTTCTGGTGGAGGAGGCATCGACCATCCTGGCTTCCTATCAGAAGCAGGAGGCGGCGGGGACCCTCACCAGGGATGACGCCCAGAAACGGGCGGCGGAGGATGTCAAGCAACTGCGCTACGACGGCAAGGAATACTTTTTCATCAACGACCTGAATAATCGCCTCGTCGCCCATCCCCTGCGTCCCGAAAACGAAGGAAAGGACATGAGCGACTTCAAGGATGCCGACGGGAAATTGATCTACCAGGAATTTACCAAATCCGCATCAAGCGCTGCGGGGGGCGGATTTGTCAGCTACCGGCAGAACAAACCCAAGGAGACCACACCGCAACCCAAACTGAGCTACACAAAACTCTTTCAGCCGTGGGGCTGGGTAGTGGGAACCGGCATCTACATCAATGACGTGGATGCGGACATGGTGCGCGTCAAGATCGGCATCGACATCGGACTCCTGATAATCCTGGTTCTCAGCGCCCTGATGGCCCTGCTGGTTGCCCGCACCATCACCAAGCCGGTGAAAGAGGTGGTGGACAGCATCAGGGATATCGCCCAGGGCGAGGGTGACCTGACCAAACGTCTGCCGATTCACGGCAAAAACGAGATCGGCGAACTCAGC
>JAATGX010000202.1 GCA_015688915.1 Desulfuromonadales bacterium | reverse complement strand
GGGGGCGGTCGGAGGTCGTATCCCAGAGGCCGGGTGTCTTCATCGTATCATTCCGGGTCAGAGCAGGGTGCGCCGGCTGTGGCGTTCCACGGTTTCGGGCTTGATGCCCCAGATTTCGCCGGCGTACTCGGCGATGGTGCGGTCGCTGGAAAACCTGCCCATGCCGGCGGTGTTGAGGATTGATTTGCGGGCCCATTCGAATGGCTGGAGGTAGAGGTGGTCCACCTCCTCCTGGCACGCCATGTAGGAGGCGAAGTCGGCCAGGAGCAGGTAGGCGTCGTTGCCCAGCAGGCTGTCCACGATCGGCTTGAACAGGTTGCGGTCGCCGGGGGAGAAGGTGCCGTCCCCAATCTGGTCGATGGTCTGCTTCAGTTCGGGATTGCGGTAGTAGTAATCCTGGGGGCGGTAGCCGGCCCTTTTCAGGCCGCCCACCTGTTCGGCGTTCATGCCGAAGATGAAGATGTTCTCCCGGCCGACCTCCTCCATGATCTCGATGTTGGCGCCGTCCAGGGTGCCGATGGTGAGCGCCCCGTTCAGGGCGTACTTCATGTTGCCGGTTCCCGATGCCTCGGTGCCGGCGGTGGAGATCTGCTCCGACAGGTCGGCGGCCGGGAAGATCAATTCCGCCAGGGAGACGTTGTAATTCGGCATGAAGACCACCTTGAGCCGGTGGTTGACGGCCGGGTCGTTGTTGACCACTGTGCCCACGGCATTGATCAGCCGGATGATCAGCTTGGCCATGGTGTAGGAGGGGGCCGCCTTGCCGCCGAAGATGACCGCGCGGCTGGGGATCTCCAGGCCGGGGTTTGCCTTGAGCCGGTTGTAGCGGGTGATGACATGCAGGACGTTGAGCAGTTGCCGCTTGTACTCGTGAATACGCTTGGTCTGGCAGTCGAACAGGGAATCGGGCGAGACCTCGATGCAGGTCCGGCTGAAGATATGCTCGGCCAGGGTCCGTTTGTTGGCGCGCTTGACCTCGATCCATTGCTGCTGGAACTCCCGGTCGTCGGCCAGGTCGCGCAGGTTTTTCAGTTCGTCCAGGTTGGTGACCCAGCCGTCGCCGATCCTGGACGAGATCAGGTCGGCCAGCCAGCGGTTGGCGTACTTCAGCCAGCGCCGCTGGGTAATGCCGTTGGTCTTGTTGTTGAAGCGCTCCGGCCACAGGTCATGGAAATCGCGGAACAGGTCGTCTCTGAGGATCCGGCTGTGCAGGGCCGAGACACCGTTGACGGAGTGGCTGCCCACAATGGCCAGGTGGGCCATGCGGATATGTTTCTCCCCATCCTCGCCCACGATGGACATGCGGCGCAACCGCTCGCCGTCGCCGGGAAAGCGGGCCGCCACCTCGCGCATGAAATGGTCGTTGATCTGGTAGATGATCAGCAGGTGGCGGGGGAGGATGTGCTCCAGCATGGCCACCGGCCATTTTTCCAGGGCCTCGGGCAGGATGGTGTGGTTGGTGTAGGCAAAGGTCCGCACGGCAATGTCCCAGGCCACGTCCCAGGAGAGCTGTTTTTCGTCAACCAGGATGCGCATCAGTTCCGGGATGGTCAGGGTCGGGTGGGTGTCGTTCAACTGGATGGCCACCTTGTCCGGAAGCAGGCGGATATCCGAGTGCTTCTTGGCGAAGCGGTAGAAGATGTCCTGTACCGTGGCCGCCGACAGGAAATATTCCTGGCGCAGCCGCAACTCCTTCCCTTCCAGCATGTGGTCAGCCGGATAGAGCACCTTGGAGATGTTCTCTGTCTTCATCTTCGATTCCACCGCGCCCACGTAGTTGCCCCGGTTGAAGGATTCCAGCTCGAAATCCCGGGTGGATTTGGCGGTCCAGAGGCGCATGGTGTTGACCGTGTTGTTGCCGTAGCCCGGGACCGGCACGTCGTAGGCCAGGGCCATGACGTCGTGGGTATCGATCCAGGAGTGGCGTCTTTCTCCCTGTTCATCCGTATATTCCACCACGCGGCCGTTGTACTGGACCTTGTGCAGATGCTCCTGGCGGCCGAACTCCCAGGGGTTGCCGTAGCGCAGCCAGTTGTCCGGCACCTCGAACTGGCCGCCGTCCACGATCCGCTGGTAGAACATGCCGTACTCGTAGCGGATACCGTAGCCATAGGCGGGCAGGCCCATGGTGGCCATGGAGTCCAGGAAACAGGCGGCCAGGCGGCCGAGGCCGCCATTGCCGAGCCCCGCGTCCCACTCGGTCTCCTGCAGATCCTTCACATCGATGCCCATCTCCTTGAGGGCGGTCTCCCATTCATCCATGATCTCCAGGTTGATGAGGCTGTTCCCCAGGGTACGCCCCATGAGGAACTCCATGGAGATGTAGTAGACCCGCTTGGCATCGTTGTTGTAATAGGTCTGCTGCGTATCGAGCCAGCGGTCCGCCAGCATGTCCCGCACCGCGTAGGCCAGAGCCAAGTACAGGTCGGCCTTGGTGGCCGAGTATTTGTCCCTGACCAGGGTGTACTGGAGATGGCGCATGAAGGAGCGCTGCAGGTCAGTGGAGTCCGGCTTTAGTTCGCAGAATGGTGCTGTGTTGTGCGCGCTCATAAGACCGATCCTCTGGAGGCGGGAGATGAAACAGCCGGGAAAGTATATCGACTCCGGGTGGTGAATGCAAGGTTACAGCTCTTTTATGTAAAAAACCGGAAAAGGGGATGACATCCAGGCGCCACGATTAATGGCTCCGGCGTCACCGTCCTGCGCCCATCCGTTGGTCGATGCCTCGCGGACATTGCATCAATGAAGGTTTTGCCGTATAGAATCATGAGGTGATTCACGACAGAATAGGGAAAACATCCCGGATGTATTCTGAATATCGGACAAATGGACAGGATGTTTGAACATGAATAACTTCAAGCTTTTTTCGCCCCGCAGCGACCGTACGGCGGCCATGCCTTTCATCATGCTGACCGTGCTCATCGACATGGTGTCGGTCGGTTTGATCATTCCCGTGCTGCCGTCATTGGTCGGAAGTTTCACCGGGTCGCAGGCGGATCAGGCGTTCTGGTATGGCGTCGTGGTGTTTGCGTTCGGAGTAGCGAATTTTTTCGGCTCGCCGATCCTCGGCGCGCTGTCGGACGCTTACGGCCGCCGCCCGGTGCTATTGCTCGGTTTCTGCGGACTTGGCCTCAATTTTATCGCGACCGGGCTCTCCACTGCGGTGTGGATGTTGATCGCGGTGCGGCTGGTGGGGGGCGCGATGCAGGCCAATGCGGCGGTCGCGAACG
>JAATGX010000227.1 GCA_015688915.1 Desulfuromonadales bacterium | reverse complement strand
CCCTTTTTCTGTTTTTTCCGCTTTTCCCCAGTTACCTGCATACAAACGGGCTGCGGCTTCATCGGGTCCGATCCCGGCCGGAAGCGGATCCGGCCAGTGCAGAGCCACTGATTGCCTGCCGGCGGCAAAATTGGAAACCGGCCCCACGGCCCCCACCTCGTTGCCCCTGAAATGGGCGGACATTCGTTCCAGCCAGCCGGGAGTGACGATTGTATCGGGATTCAGCAGCACGATGAGCGGGGATTCCGTCGCCACGATGCCCTGGTTGGTGGCGACGGAAAATCCGCTGTTGGCGGGATTGGAGATGACGGTCACAATACCGGGGACGGTCGTGGCGGTCAAGGCGGCAACGATCGACAATGTGGTATCACGGGAGTTATTGTCCACGACGACCACATCGTCGCCTTGACGCAGGGTCGCCATCACACTCGACAGGCACGATCCGATCGTGCCGGCGGAGTTATAGGTGACGATGACGATGGAAACAGGGGATACTATCACTACAACGACCCGCTACAGATTGGCCAGAAACTCCCTGGCGTCGCTGTTCCACGGTTCAAGTTCCAGAACCTTTTTGATGAAGGTTCTGGCCTGCTCCTTAAGCTGATTGGCCTTACAGATGATCGCAAGGGCGGTCAGCAGTTCGATATCCCGGGGATATTCCCTCAGAAGGGAGGTATAGATCGCGATTGCTTCATCGGTACGGCCCAAGTACGCATAATAGAGGTCAGCCAGATTTTTGCGGTAGACAAGATTGGCAGAGTCACAGGTGATAGCCCGCTCATAATGGGCCGCCGCTTCATCCGGACGTCCCTGCCGGGAGCGAACGACTCCCAGGTTGTTGTGGGCCACGGCATTGCCGGGATTCTGGGCGATCAGCCGTTGCAACGCCAACGCCGCTTCGTCCCCTTCGCCGCTGACCGGCGCGACGGCGACAGGATCGGGCGATGGGGCCGCAGTGCCGGAACGGTACTCCGCGGCTGAAACCGGCCCTTCCAGATGGGCGAGCAGTTCGCGCAGCTCCGCGTTATCAGGATCGATCTGCAGGGCCTTGCGATAAAAGATCCGCGCCTCCTCAGGCCGTCCGACCTTGGTGCTGATATTCGCCAGCGCTGTCAAAATCTCGAAATCCTCGGGGTAGTCGTTCAGAAGCCCGGTCAGCATGTCGATGGCGTCATCCACCCACCCCAGGATCACGAAATAGAACTCCGCCAGGTTTTTGATGATGGTGGGGGTATTGGGCTGAAGCCGGTTGGCCTTTTCGTAATGGGCCAGGGCGAGCAGATTGTTTCCGGCCTTGCAGAAGAGCACCCCCAGATCGTTATGGGCCAATGCCACCTCGGGGAACATCTTCAGGAAGGTCTTGACTTCGGTGATGGCCGCTTCGGCTGAATCGACGGAAAGCGTTGCCTGCAAGCGTTGATAGGCGTTCCGGGCCTCATACATGTTATAGGCGACGAGAGATGTGTTCATTAAATTACTCCTCAATAAAGATCGGTAGATTTTACTCGTATCATTGTAATATGCAACCGTTTTCGCCGTATCCCGTCATTTTTACCGCAACATGCGTCAGCGGCTCATATTCTGGTAGCCGATAACGATATAGTGTGCAGCATCGTAAGCAAATGTCGCCAAATTTCACAGCAGTTACAAAATCCGTTCCACCCTCTCCGGACTTATCCGCACATATTCGGGAGATATTCTACCAATCCAGCGCTCCTGTAAACGTTGCAGATTGCCCTGTTCAGCTTTTTTTCTTTCGGGACCGGATTTTGATTCGTAGTGAACAACAACGCTGGCCGGCTGATAGACGGCCCTGTATCCTGCCTTATGTACCTTAAAGCAGAGATCAACATCCTCGAAACCGTTCCAATAGCCCTCGTCAAATCCCCCTACTTGGGCGAACAGCCAGCGCTCAATCATACAACAGGCTGCCGTTACGGCCAGGCACTCCCGCGTCCGGCTGTATTCCGGCGAATCCTCCCGTTGATAACCGATGTGACAAGGGCTTAATTCCGCAGGTAAATAGGGATCCCGCACAATGGCTACCCCGGCATGCTGAATGGTGCCATCAGGAAAGATCAATTTGCTGCCGACGACGCCGGCCATTGAATTGGCCTCAAATGTAGCTAATAAAGCCTCAAGCCAGCCATTGCAGGGCTCAGTATCATTATTCAAAAATACCAGATAGCTCCCTGTTGCAACGTGAGCACCGCTGTTGCATCCTCTCGCAAAACCAAGATTTCGTTGATGTCGGACCATCCGGACCTTGGGTATGAGCGTTTTTAGATATTCCTCCGTACCGTCATTAGACCCGTTGTCCACCACTATCAGTTCTATGCGATCAGCTAGTGGTGACTGTAGCGACAAAAATACGCTCTCAAGACATTTCCGTGTATAGGCCAACTGATTAAATACCGGAATAATGACTGAAACCAATGGTCGCGAGGATTGATGACCAATGTGCCAGCGATCATACCACCGGCAGAGAAATTGGCCATAATTCACGGCCGATGACCGTAGGGAGTATTCATTGAGGACCTTGTTGCGCGCATTGTCTGCAATGCTCCGGCGCAATTGATCATGCTCCAACAGGAGCCAGATTGCCTGATACCACTGCTCAGGCTCCTTACCTGCGAGCAACCCGGTACGCCCGTGCTCGACACAGGCGTTATACGGGGGCAAATCCGCGTAGATGCCGGCTATGCCGCATGCTGAATATTCCAGCCACTTTATATTGCTTTTGCAGTGATTGAATGGGTTGTCGACCAACGGAACAAGGGCGATGTCCAGTCCGATTTCCTGTAATTTCCGAGCATAGTCGGCATATGAGTTCTCGAATGGTATGAAGCGGAAGCCGGGTAATCGCGACAAGGCTTCACTGGCGCACCCCATGAAAACGAAGGAAACAGAGTTCCCATATTCACGGGCGACACGTGTGAGTGCCGGCTCGATCAACTCCAACTCGGCCGTGTGAGTCGGAGTACCGCAAAAACCTATGCAGATATGATCCGAACGGCTTTCGATCTTCGACGTTGACCACAAATCTCCATTGAGACAGGTAGGTACTACATGTAGTTCGCCAGCATATGGTTCCAACGCTGCTTTGAGCGGTTCTGTCGTCACCGTTACGGCGTCGAAGCGCGGCAGAGTTTTCGGAAGCAAATCGGCGGTTTCCTTGATCCAGGATTTCAGGTGATTTGAATCCGGCACATCGGTCAACCGGTCATCAATTTCATAAATGACCGGTTTTCCCGAGTCGAACATCTGCTCCAGGTACGGCAGGTTTCCATTCCTGAGATAAAAACGTTGCACCACGATCACATCGGCGGCTTGAATCATATCGAGATTTGTCGTGTAATTTGCGCCAGTAATAGTGACGCCCCAAAGGATATCCACGACTCCCCGCAATGTTGAGAACGGATCAATGAGTCTCAATTGTGCACAGGCCTGTTCCGGGATATCGAGCGTAAATACGGCAATTTTCAGTGGTGAAGCAAGGTTGGAACCGGCAGTTTCAGTATCTACTCCTGGGGATACTGCCTTGGCCGGTTCTGCCGTTCTCTTTTCCTGCACGAAGGTTTCGATACGTTTCATTCTCTCATGGTGCCGGCGTCGGTAGATGGCAAAAATCTCATCCTTTTCGGCATCCGCTAGATCGCGCTGGTTGGATATTCCTTCAGAAGAATACCAGTAGAGTCCGGTAAACTCCGGCACATGCAAAAGCGGAAACCGTTCCGCAATTCGCAGCCACATATCCTGGTCACCCAGCGCCCGGTACTTTTCGTTAAAATACCCGACATGATCATGGACAACACGCCGCCACATCGGATGCGGGCCGACACAACAATTTTCGAGATGATACTCAAACGAGTACGGTGGCCAGGAAAAATACTCCCCGCTCGGTACATGCTGCTCGAAAGTCTGATGAGGCAACAGGGTGAACCACGTATTGCCATAGACCAGCATCACCTCCGGGTTATCGTCAAGAGATCGTTTAAGTATCTCGCATGCCTCTCTTCGCAAGCGATCATTGGTGCTGAATGAAATGCAATATCTGCCACTGGCATTCTTGATGGCAATATTCCAGGCCGCGTAGATGCCGATCCGTTCTTTGGTCCGTATGTATTTGATATTGCCGTAACGCTGCTGGAACTCTTCCACGATCGCCCGTTCATTCTGGGGTGAGGCCGCATCCACGACAATGATCTCCAGTTGGTCGGCTACTGTCTGCTCTTCCAGATCCTCCAGGCATTCACGCATAAAGGCCTCGGACGCATAGGTGGTCACTATTGCGGAAATGGCATATTGTTTTTTATTCGGCACTTCAGCGGCCACAAGATTATTGACCACCTGATTTTCCTTGCGCCACAGCACGTTGTACGAAAGGGGGAAACCGAATTGCTGATACGGAACATGTGTGGCCGGTCGCCAGAACGTCTCGTAAGCGAGCTGCGACATGACGTAGGTGTGGGGATCCAAAAAGACCTGCTTCAAGGGGACAAAGCTATTCAGGGTGGGAACGTGTTCAAAAATATACGGCAGGAACGAGTTCGTCCATACGTCGCTATCGCGCGCAACCATATCAAAACAGTGCAGTGACAGTCCCCCTGGCTTGAGAACACGTGCAATATCGCCAAGAATGTTTCTGAAGTTCTGTTCGCCTTCCTCGACATGTTCAAAAACGGAAATGCTGAAGACAAAATCAAAGTAACCATCCGGCAGTTCGGGGTTAAAAGCCCCGATATAGTCACGCACAAGCCGGAAATCCGTTGAACGTACTTCGACCGGACCGTTGCCGAGTCCCTCCAACTTGTCGAGATTCCAGCACTCGTAATCTTCGTGCAGAGGACGCAATACGCGGGAATCCCCGCCCCCGACCTCCAGAAGCCGTGAGCCCGGAGGGATATTCCCGCGAATGAAGCTGAAGACAAGGAGATCCTGATAGATCTTCAGGTCGCAGCCTTCGGGGTTGGGGGGCAAACCGTACAGTTCCAGGTCCAGGCCGGCAAAGAACGGGAAGTGGGTAATGCGGGAATAGGTGAAGAACCCGAAATTGTCGGCTGTTATGCGGCTATGGCCATGGCCGACACTCGTTGCGAGACTGACCGGCGAGGGAGCGGGAAGAAGTGTTTGCTCCTTCGCCGCCCGAAAAAATTTGCCCTCTCTCTCGACGACGCCGGCAACCTCCCTGTTGTAGCTTTCCATATGCAGGGCCGTTTTTTGGTGGGGTTGCGCCCTGAACCCCCCCAGCATGGCATCAATGGTATGGAGTTGGCTATGCCGGAAAAATCGGGACCACAACTCCATGTCGGCGGCGTATTCGAGGGAGAGATCAAGCCGTGCGCCGGCCCGTTCCCACAACCGCCTGCGCCAGAAGGTCGATTCCTGCTGGATATGCGGCGGCCCGATCTCTCCCCGCAGATAGAGCTCGCGGGACCAGCGCGGAGGGGGATGAACAACCGAACCCAGAGCTCCTGATGAATCCCATACCGTAGGCATGCCCATGATCCACTCAAAATCGGGTTGAGCCCTGAATACGTCGGCGATAAGCCATAAAGCGCCGGGATGGAGTTTGTCGTCTGAGTTCAGCCACCCCATGATTTCACCGGAAGAACGGCTGAAACCATCGTTAATCGCATGGTATTGCCCGCCGTCGGGCCTGCTCTGCCAGTAGGCAAGATATTTCTCGTATTTTTTTATGATCTCGACCGAGCCGTCGCTGCTGCCGCCATCCATGATGATGTATTCGAGGTTCGGATAGTTCTGGCTCAGGGTTGAACCGATGCACTCCTCCAAGTATGCGGCTTGGTTAAACGAGGGGGTTACAATGGAAATTTTGGGATATGCTATTTTTTCAGTAAAAGGGGGGCCGTTGCGGAATAGAGGGTACTTTATCAACGGCGGGCAGACATCGGCCAGAGAGGAATCAAAAGAGGCACGTACCTCTTCGGCATCAACAATGTGTTCGCACTCCCTGATATATTCGTTATGAAGTGCGTGGGATCGTTGTGCATTTCCGTGTTTTCTGAAGCCTGCTGTCAGGGCATTAACTGAGTGGAGTTGCGCAAAGCGGGTGAACCTGACCCACAGTTCAAAATCAGCGGCGAGGGCGTAACGGGTATCGAGATACCCGCCTGCCCGTTCCCATAGGCTCCTTCGCCAGTAGGTCGCCTCCTGCATGACAAACAGGTCGGAACGGAAATTGTTTCTGTCAAGGAGCATGCTGCGGGACCATGTCAGTCCCTGCCTGTTCAATCTGACAACTTTCCCATACCCGTCGAAACCCACCATGGAGCCGGACAGGAACTCAACATGGGGTACGCTTGTGAATACCTCTGCCAGTACCCGGAGACCGCCGGGATGAAACTTGTCGTCTGAATTGAGCCATCCCATGATCTCGCCGGAAGAGCGGCGGAACCCCTCGTCAATCGCCCGATAGTGCCCCCCATCGGGCCTGCTCTGCCAGTAGGTGAGATATTTCTCGTATTTTTTTATGATCTCGACCGAGCTGTCACTGCTGCCGCCATCCATGATGATGTATTCGAGGTTCGGATAGTTCTGGCTCAGGATGGAGTCGATGCATTCCTCCAGATATTCGGCCTGGTTGTAGGAAGGTGTCACGATGGAGATGCTCGGCATGCCTGCGGAGATCGATGGTATTTTGGACATCAGCCCTTTCCCCCCAACTTGTAGAGCATTTGACGAACCTCGTCATCGTGTGGGTCGTAGGACAGGTATTCGCTGCACACTCCCCGCGCCTGCTCCCGTGCATTGCATGCAGCAAGAATTTCCGCTGCCGCAAGAACGAGCCACCGGTCATGGGCATGCTCGGAGAGCGCTCCTGCTAACTGCTCCAGTGCCTGCTTCCGCTCCCCCCATCGCCAGAGACCCTGCACGAGATTGGTTCTTGTCCGGGAAAATGAAGGGGCAAGGGAATGGGCATCCCTGAAAGCGGCAAGCGCATGCTCTCCATCCCCTTGGGTCGCGTACTGCTCACCCTTCTCGTTCAACGCCTGAACCCGCCGGTGCAACTCCGCCAGTTCATCGAGCCGGTCGGCCGTGAGGGATACGGCGCTCGGCTTTGCCAGGCCGAACAGCATCATTTCGTTCCGGAAAAAATCGGTCTGCTCGGGTCGTTTTTCCCGCATCAGGCGGTTGGTGATGGCGATCAGGTTCTCGGTGTAGTGCCGCCAGCAGGAGCGCGCGGAAGGCGGTTCCGGGCTGATGCCGCAGGCTGCGGTGAACGTCGCCAGCCGCTCCCGTGAGAGCGTGATGACGGGGGGAGGGGGCGGAAGCGCGCCATCCGGCGTGGAGCACGCCTGCCGTTCCTTCTCCATGATGGCGCACGCCTCGTGAAAATAGCCGTCAGCCTGGGTGATTCCGCGCTGGAGCCCATGGTAGCGATAGCCGCCGAGAAGCGTATCAACGGTGTGCAACGGCGCAAGGCGGAAAAACCTGGTCCACAATTCGAGATCCCCCGCCAGTTTAAGGGAAGACGAGAGTTCGTTCCCGGACTCTTCCCACAATGAGCGGCGCCAACAGGTACTCTCCTGCTGGATGTACGGTTTGTTGAAATGTCCTTCCAAACCCTTACGGCGGGAGAAGGGGGACAGGTTGTCGGCTACCCTGTCGAGGTCGCCGTCGGCGTT
>JAATGX010000153.1 GCA_015688915.1 Desulfuromonadales bacterium | reverse complement strand
GTCTCCGTGGCAGATGATATAGTGTTATTTTTTGCTGATCTCTTCCACGATGGCCGCGATGTCGATCCCCACCGGGCAGAGGCGGATGCACCTGCCGCAGCCGGTGCAGGGGGTCTGGCCAAACTTGTCGTCATAGTACTTGAACTTGTGCATGATGCGGTTGCGGTAACGCTTGGGCTGCATGTCCCGGGGATTGTGCCCCGAGGCGTGGTGGGTGAATTTCCAGAACCCGCAGGCATCCCAGCTCTTGCGCCGCTTGCCCGCCTTTTCGGTCCCCTCGTCCACGATATCGAAGCAGTGGCAGGCCGGGCAGACAAAGGCGCAAGCCCCGCAGCCGACGCAGCGGGTGGCGATGGAGTCCCAGGCCGGGTCTTCGAAATGTTCGTCCAACCACGCCTTGACCTTTTTCAGGTCGAATTTCGCTGTCTGCGGTTCCGCCAGGGGCAAGGGCTTTGCTCCGCCCGGTTCGCTGAACAACTCGTTATTGCCTGCAACCAGGGCCTCACCCTTGTCGGAATACGTCGCACAGTTGTAGCCGCCACCCTCCAGGGGGGTCAGGAACAGGTCGCTCCCCTTGGGCTCCGCCGGCGAAAGCCCCACGGCGGTGCAGAAGCAGGCGTCGTCCGATTGGGTGCAGGCCAGGCCGATGATGGTGGTCTTCTTGCGGCGCTCCAGGAAGAATTCGTCCCTGTAATCCCAGGAGAACACGGCGTCCAGCACCGGTATGGCGGCGGCATCGCAGGGATGCACCCCCACCAGCACCGTCTCGGGAAAGGCCGCCGGGTCGATGTCCTTCAGCGTGATCTGCTGCCCTTCCTTTTCGTAGGACATGATGTCCTCGCAGACCGGGAAAAAGGCCTCTTTGGCCGAGCGGCGGGGCAACTGGTCCATGACCATCTCGCCGGAGTTTTTGAGCGGCTCGTAGAGTGGCGTACCGGCGCTGATGCGCGGGGCAACCACGCGCTTGCCTTCGGCGATCAGCTTGTCCAGGAGGGTGTTCAGGTTTTGTTGTGTGATGTACGTTTGCATTTGAAAAACCTTGTAAATCTGCCACAGAGACACGGAGACACAGAGAAAAGCAGGAGAAGATCAAACATACAGATCAAAGGCAAAATCCTTTGTTGGGTTAAACCGCCATGTGTTTGTTCCTGCCAGCGATTTTGACGTTGAATTCCTCTGTGTCTCCGTGGCAGAAGTTTTATTTTATAAACGACTGATCGTCCTTTTCGTCATAGGTCGCCAGCGGCCCCTTGTCGTTGACCTGGAAGCTGGCCTCGTATGCGTACAGTTCCTTTAGCTCCCTGGCCATCTTGCGGTTCAAGAGGTTCAACGGGATGTCCATGGGGCAGACCCGTTCGCACTCGGCGCAGCCGGCGCAGCGACCGGCCAGGTGCATGGCTCGGACGATGTGCCAGGCGGTGTTTCCCGCAGGCCGCGGGGTGCTCTCCACCATCTGGGGCTTGTTGCGGTCGCACAGGCACTGCTCGCAGAAGCAGAACGGGCAGACCTGGCGGCAGGCGTAGCACTTGACGCACTTGCTGAACTGCTCCCGCCAATAGGCCCAGCGCTCCGCCGGGGTCAGGGCCTCCAGCCGGGCGATCTCCGCGCTGTAGTTCTTTTCCAGTTCCGGTGCGGCTGGAATCTCCACCCCGGGCACGAAGTCGCACCCCTGGGGCAGGAACTCGCCGCACTCGCGGCATTTTGAGGCGATGGTGTCACTCGTCAGTTCCTGGCTGGGCTGGACCGTGGAGGCCAGCACCCCGGCGCAGGGGACGCCGATGATGTAGATCTCATCGCGTTTCAGTTGCGATTCCCCCATCAATCCCACCAGGGCCTTCAGGTCGCACCCTTTGACCACGATACCGACCCTGCCGGTTTTCGGGATTTCCTTCTTGGCCTTGGTCAGGTAAACGGTCAGGTTGTTGACGCAGGCAGGAGAGAAAATCAGCTTTTCCGAGTCGGCAGCGTTCGTGATGACGATCGGCTGGGCCGACCCCTTGCGGCGTGCCGCGGCATAGCCGACGATGGCCGTCACCAAGCCTTCGGAGAGGGTGCGTTGCGCCTCGCCACGGATGGCTTCGGTGACGGCGCTGTAGATGGATGTGTCGATGGTCGTCATAAAAACCTTTTACATCTGCCACAGAGACACAGAGACTCAGAGGAAAAACAGGAGAAAACCAAGAATCATTTGGGTTACTCCCTAAAGCCTTTTGTTTTTCCTGTGTTGGCCTTTCTCTGTGTCTCCGTGTCTCTGTGGCAGATTTTTTAAATCGAGTTGTACGCCTCTTTCAACTCCGGCGCGTCCAAGGCCCCGGACCACTGTTCCTCCAGGGCCAGTTCCCTGAACTCCCGCATCGGTCCCATGGCCCGCACCCGCTCGGTCAACTCCGTGACCATCTCGACCCATTTGCCCCCCTCGGCGGCCGAGACCCAGGAGAATTGCAGGCGGTCCAGGTCCACGCCGATGAATTCCAGGAGTTTCCTGAAGGCGGCGAACCTGCGGCGGGCATGGAAGTTGCCGGCGATGTAGTGGCAATCGCCCGGATGGCAGCCGGAAACCAGCACCCCGTCGGCTCCCTGCTGGAATGCCTTGAGGATGAACACCGGGTCGATGCGCCCGGTGCAGGGAAACTTGAGCAGCCGCACGTTTGAGGGGTACTGCATGCGCGAAGTGCCGGCCAGATCGGCCCCGGCATAGGTGCACCAAGTGCAGACAAAGGCGATGATCCTGGGTTCGAATGCGTGTTTCTGTTTTTCTGAATGCATAGTGATTCCTACACCTTTACCACCCCCCAGCCCCCTCCTCAACGAGGAGGGGGAGATGGGCAAAAGAGCGGTTGTGAGTTCCCCTCCTGGTTCAGGAGGGGCTAGGGGTGGTCAGCCTATAGCGCTTCTATCATCGCCACGATCTGCTCATCCGTGTACCCGTCCAACTCGACGGATTTGGATGGGCACGTTGCCTGGCAGGTGCCGCAGCCGCCGCAGACGCCGGGGTTGACGTAGGCCACCACCTTGACCAGGTTTCCCTGGCGATCCCTGATCTCCTTCTCTTCCACCGCGCCGTAGGGGCAGACCTTCTTGCAGTAGAAACAGCCGACGCAACCGGCCTCTTTCACCGTGGCCACGATCGGCTCCCGCTCCAGCTTGTCCCTGGCGAACAGGGTCATGACCTTGGCCGCCGCGGCGCTGGCCTGGGAAACTGTGTCGGGGATATCCTTGGGCCCTTGGCAGGCGCCGGCCAGGTAGATGCCGGCCGTGGCGCACTCCACCGGGCGCAGCTTGGCGTGGGCCTCGGAATAGAAGTGGTACTTGTCGTAGGAGATGCCCAGCTTCTGGGCCAGGGTATCGGCCCCAACCTGGGGCTGCACGGCCGTGGCCAGCACCACCATGTCGGCCTCGATCTCCACCTGGACCCCCACGGCGATGTCGCTCCCCATGACCACGATCTTGTCCCCCTTCTGGTACAGGCGCGAGACCATGCCGCGGATGTAGACCGCCTCTTCCTCTTCGATGGATCTGCGCCAGAATTCGTCGTAACCCTTGCCCGGTGTGCGGGCGTCCATGAAGAAGACGTAGGCCTGGCCGTCGTGCACCTTGTGGTGGTAGAGCATGGTGTGCTTGGCGGTGTACATGCAGCAGACCTTGGAGCAGTAGGAGATGCCCTTTTCCCGTGCACGGGAGCCGATGCACTGGATGAAGACAATCTGTTTGGGCTCGCGGCCGTCGGAGGGGCGCAGGATCTTGCCGCCCGTGGGGCCGGAGGCGGAAGCCAGGCGCTCGAAGGTCATGCCATCGATGACGTCCGGGATCTTGCCGTGGCCGAATTCGCCGTATCCCTTGATGGGGGAGCCTTTCGGCTTTTCTTCGATGGTGTAGAGCTTGAAGCCGGTGGCCACCACGATGGCGCCCACCGGTTCCACGATCAGCCGGTCCTCCTGCTCGTAGTCGACGGCGCCGGGGCCGCAGACCTTCTGGCAGACCCCGCATTTTCCGGTCTTGAACCTGGTGCAGTTCTCCCGGTCGATGACCGGCGTGTTGGGCACGGCCTGGGGGAAGGGGACGTAGATGGCCGGACGCATCCCCAGGTTGCAGTCAAAGGCGTTGGGGATTTTCTTCTGGGGGCACTTGGTCATGCAGATGCCGCAGCCGGTGCATTTTGCCTCGTCCACCGAGCGGGCCTTCTTGCGCACCGTGACCTGGAAATTGCCGATGTAGCCGTCCATCTGTTCGATCTCGCTGTAGGTGTGGAGCGTGATGCGGGGGTGGTTGGCCACGTCCACCATCTTGGGGGTCATGATGCACTGGGAGCAGTCAAGGGTGGGGAAGGTCTCGGAAAGCTGGGCCATGTGGCCGCCGATGGAGGGTTCCCGCTCCACCAGGACCACCTCGTGGCCGGCGTCGGCGATGTCCAGCGCTGCCTGTATCCCGGCGATGCCGCCGCCGATGACCAGGGAGCGTGTCGTGACCGGCACGGTGATGTTGGGGAGCACCCGGTTCTTCTTGACCCGCTCCACCATCATGCCGACGATCTCGATGGCCTTGACGGTGGCCTCCTCTTTATCTTCATGGACCCAGGAACAGTGCTCGCGGATGTTGGCCATCTCACAGAGGAACGGGTTCAGACCGGCGGACTCGACCGCTTTGCGGAAGGTGCGCTCGTGCATGCGGGGAGAGCAGGCCGCCACCACCACGTGGGAGAGCCTCTGCTCGGCTATGGCCCTTTTCAGCAGATTCTGGCCCGGATCGGAGCACATGTACTTGTAATCGGTGGCAAATGCCACACCGGGCAGCTTCCCGGCCTGGAGCGCAACCCGCTCCACATCCACCGTCCGGGAGATATTTTCACCGCAATGGCAGACGAATACGCCTATTCTCGACATCAACAAATTCCTTTTTGCCACAGAGACTCAGAGAAAATCAAGAGAACATCAAAACCATGTAGTCAGGAAAAACAAAGACGAGAAGCTATGTTTGTCATCGCTTAAGGCTTCTTGCATTTCACTCGTCTGTTACCTTTGACGTTCTCCGTGTCTCTGTGGCAGGTTTAACTGAGGTTATTCCTCGGAAATCAATCCCAATTTGTTCAATGTAGTCAGCAGTTTTTCCCGTGTCACCGGCTTGATCAGGTGGGCTGACGACTGGGCGGATACATAGGTTTCAATGATATCCTTGGGGGTGTTGAGGGCGGAGAGGACGATGATATTGATCCGTTTTCCGGGGGGCGTCTTCTGTTCCTGCTCCATGCGCCGGATGGCCTTGGCGGCCTCATGGCCGTTCATCTCGGGCATGACGATGTCGAGGATGATCAGGTCGTAGGGCGCTCCGCCGGCAAGCGCCGCCTCGTATTTCGCCACCGCTTCCCGGCCATTGGCGGCCATATCCAACGATGCATGCCCCTTCAGGTATTCGGCGATCAGTTCCCGCCCCAGTTCATCATCATCGACAATCAGGCAACGCATATACGGTCCTCCTAAAAAAGGTTCTTTTCCTTGAGCAGCGGCATCGGGTTGACGATCAGGGCGTCCAGGCCGAGTTTCCGGGGCGGCAGTCCGCACGCCATGCCCACCAGTTGGGTAATGTAGAAAACCGGCAGCCCGTAGCTCACCTTGTAGACCCCCTCGATCTCCTTCTGGCGGATGTCCAGGTTGCCGTGGCACAGGGGGCAGCCGACCATGATGCAATCGGCGCCGGCGGACTTGGCCGCGTCGAGGATGGCGTTGGTGAGCTGGATGACCACGCCGGGACGGGACAGGGTGAAGTTTGCGCCGCAACACTCCATGCGATGGGTCCAGGTCACGGTTTCGGCGCCGGCGGCCTCGACGACCCGCTCCATGATGGTGGGCGCCTCGACGCAGTCCAGGTTCGGCACGTCGGGGGGGCGGGTCAGCAGGCAGCCGTAGTAGCAGGCCACCTTCAAACCGGCCAGCGGTTTTTTCACCGACGAGCCGAGCCGCTCCAGGCCCAGATCCTCGGCCAGGATCTCCAGCAGGTGCTTGACCTGTCCATCCAGCCTGACCGGCGCATCGATGGCCTTTTCCACCTGTTTGCGCTTGATGTCGTTCTCACCGAGGGTGTGCTGGGTGAACTTGAGCATCGAAAAGCAGGCGGCGCAGGCCACGGCCAGGTCCCCCTCCACCTTCTCCGCCAGCTCCAGGTTCTTGGCGCAGAGGGAAAGGGACAACAATTCGTCCACGTTGTAGGCCGGGGTGGCGCCGCAGCAGAACCAGTCGGGCACCCCGGTCAGACC
>JAATGX010000105.1 GCA_015688915.1 Desulfuromonadales bacterium | reverse complement strand
GGCGGGGGCGGAAAGATGGCGATGAAGGCGTCGTTCACGCCGTTGAACTTTTGCTGCAATTTCTGGGAAATGGCAAACCCGGAAAGCTCCTTGGATTTCCGTTCTTCGAACGATTTGAGCGACACAAAGACGATGCCGGCCGAGGGGCTGTTGATGAAGCCGTTGATGGACAGGCCGGGGAAGGCTATGGCGCTTTCCACGCCCGGTTCCCTGAGCGCGATGTCCGACATCTTGCGGATGACGCTTTCCGTGCGGTCAAGGGTGGCGCCGTCGGGCAATTGGGCGAAGCTCACCAGGTACTGCTTGTCCTGGGTCGGCACAAAACTGGTGGGCACGTGGCTGAAGCCCAGGTACGTGGCGCCGAGCAGCAGCGCGTACACGAGGATGGCGGCCGATTTACGGCCAAGGATGCCCCCCACTCCCCGGCCGTACCGTTCCGAGCCTTTATGGAAGAAGCGGTTGAACCATCCGAAGAACGGGCCGAAGACTTTGTCCATCAATTGCGTCAGCCGGTCCTTGGGCGCGCCCTGGGCCCTGAGCAGGGTTGCCGACAGCGCCGGCGACAGGGTGAGCGAATTGAACGCGGAAATAACGGTGGAAAAGGCGATGGTGAGGGCGAACTGCCGGTAGAACTGCCCGGTCAGACCGCTGATGAAGGCGATGGGCACGAACACGGCGCAGAGTACGAGGGCAATGGCGATGATCGGCCCTGTGACCTCGCTCATGGCCTTGAGCGTCGCCTCCCGCGGGGCAAGGCCGTTTTCGATGTTGCGCTCCACATTCTCCACAACCACAATGGCGTCGTCCACCACGATGCCGATGGCCAGCACAAGGCCGAAGAGCGACAGCGCGTTGATGGAAAATCCGAACAAGTGCATGATGCCGAACGTGCCGATGATCGAGACCGGCACGGCGAGCAGCGGGATGATGGATGCCCGCCAGGTCTGCAGAAACAGGATCACCACGAGAACCACCAGGAGGACCGCCTCCAGCAGCGTGTGGATGACCGCCTCGATGGAGCCGCGCACAAACACGGTCGGATCGTAGGCGATCTTGTAATCCAGGCCTTCGGGGAAATTCTTTTTCAGGTTGGCCATGGTGCTGCGCACCCGGTCGGAGATCTCGATGGCGTTTGACCCCGGTGTCTGGGATATGGGGATGGCCACGGCCGGTTTGTTGTCGAGAAGCGAGCGCAGCCCGTATTCCGCGGCGTCCACTTCGACGCGCGCCACGTCCTTCAAACGGGTGACCACGCCGTTATGGCGCTTAATGATGATCTCGTTGAACTGGTTCACGTCCGTCAGGCGTCCCTGGGCGTTCACCGGCAATTGCAGTTCGACCCCGGCCTTGTAGGGGGGGCCGCCGATGACCCCGGCCGCCACCTGCACGTTCTGGCGGCGGATGGCGGCCACCACCTCGTCGGCCGTCATGCCGCGCTCGGCGACCTTTTGCGGATCGAGCCAGATGCGCATGGCATAATCGCCGGAACCGAACATCTGCACACTCCCGATGCCCGGGATCTTGGCCAACTGGTCCTTGACGTTGAGCAGCGCGTAGTTACGCAGATACAACATATCGTACCGCTCGTTCGGAGAGTTCAGGTGCACCACCATGGTCAGGTCGGGGGAGCTTTTGACCGTTGTCACGCCGAGCTGGCGAGTGACCTCCGGCAGGCGGGTCAACGCCTGGTTGACGCGGTTCTGAACCAGTTGCGTCGCCAAGTCCGGATCGGTGCCGAGCTTGAAGCTGACGGTGAGGGTCAGGGTGCCGTCGCTGGCGGCCTGTGAAAACATGTAGAGCATGTTCTCGACGCCGTTGATCTGCTCTTCCAGCGGCGTGGCCACGGTTTCGGCGATCACCTTGGGGTTGGCGCCCGGAAATTGGGCCTTTACGATGACTGAGGGGGGCACGACTTCGGGGTATTCCGAAATCGGCAGTTGAAACATGGATATGAGGCCCGCCAGAAGGATGACGACCGAGATCACGCCGGCAAAAATCGGGCGATCGATAAAAAATTTGGACAAATTCATAGCACGCTCTTCCCGGATAAGATCCGCTGGTTGCGGGTTGATCTGATTAGCGATAACAGCGCTTGCGGGACAAGTCCCCCTTTGAAAAAGGGGGATTTAGGGGGATTTGCCGGTAACGGCACACCTTCAAATCCCCCCTGGCCCCCCTTTTTCAAAGGGGGGGACGCTTGGCGGAAGATTGGCGCTGATCAGGCTGATAATTCGCCGCCACCTTCTCCGCTTCCCGCTGAGACGAAACCTCCTGGGCGCGCACCACCACATCCGGCTTCACATGCTGCAAACCATCCACGATCACGCGCTCGCCCGGGCGTACCCCCGCAAGGACGATCCGCCCGCCGTTCGACTGCTGGCCGAGACTGACCTCGCGATAGGCCACCTTGCCATCGTTAGTGACCACATAGACGAATTTCTTGCTCTGGTCGTTGCCCACGGCCCGTTCCGGCACGAGCAGCACACTCTCCTCGCTGCCGCCGGCCATCCTGACCGACACGAACATGCCGGGCACCAGGCTGCCGTTCTTATTATCGAACCTGGCCCGTGCGCGGATGGTGCCGGACGAGGAGTTGATCCGGTTGTCGAAGCTGTGGATCGTGCCCGTATAGGGATGCGCGTCATCCCCCTGGACCGTCAGTTCCACGCGAATCTGCCGTTCTTTGTCCGGGGTATCCGCATGGGCGCGGATACTCCGCATGTAGGTCTGTTCGTCCACATCGAAATCAGCATAAATGCCGTCGTTGGACACGATGGAGCTCAGCACCGGCGCGCCGGCACCCGCCTGGACCCGGTTGCCCAGCGTGATCTCCGCCCGGCTGACGCGTCCCCCGATGGGCGCCTTGACATAGGCGTGGTCCAGGTCGATGCGGGCCTGCTTCAGATCCGCTTCGGCCATCAGGATGGCGGCATTGGCCACGCGGCTGGCGTTGGCGCGTTCGTCGTACAGGCGCTGGGCAATGGCCTGGGTCTTTACCATGTTGGTGGCGCGTTCAAGCTCGGTGGCGGCAAACTCCGCGTTGGTCTTTGCCGTGACGAGGTTGGCTTCGGCCTTGGCAACAGCAGCTTCATAGGGGCGCGGATCGATGACGAACAGCACGTCGCCGGCCTTCACGGTCTGACCATCCTTGAAGCGGACGCCTGTAATGCGGCCGCTCACCTCGGGGCGCACCTCGGCGGAATCCACCGCCTGCATCCGCCCGGAAAACTCCGACCAGATGCGCACATTCTGCGGCTTGACGGTCACCACGCCCACAAGGGGCGCCGGTTCCGGGGCCACGGCGGATGGCTGGGCGCCGACGTTGGATGCGATGTAGTACGATGCGATGCCCGCCCCGGAAAGGGCGACAACCGCGATGGCGCTGATCCGAGCCGCGCGTTTCTTCATGAGGTTCGATAATCCTGGCATGGTGCTTTCTCCTGACTATAGTAGGTTTCGTAATTCCATTGTTCTGTAGTTCGAAATATACGATCTATTGCACATGCTGTCAAGAGTATGATTGAAAAATATGAGACTATTTGATTTTGAAGCTCAAATCACTTCTATCTCTTCTCCCAAGGGGGTGGTTCTTTGCGGGCGATCCGTGCTGATCGGGCAACTTTTTTCTTCGCCATGCTTGACAAACAAACGAAAATAACTTCTATTTGAACGATGACGAATCCAGCGATCAACATCCCCGGACGCCCGTTTCCACCCGGCAAACGCCTGTGGCGGTTCATCGCCCTTGCCATGTCCATGGTCATGCTGTATTCGGTCCTGCTGGTCGCCTTCCACCACCACGACGATGGGGACCACGATGACTGCCCTGTCTGCGCCGTGGCCCACCATCGCACCGCTGATGTCACCATAACGCTTCCCGGTGTCCATTACCTGCCGTTCACCTTTCCCACTCTGTTTGCCGCTCTTGTCCTCGCTGTTGCCGTCACCCGTTTCTGCCACTCACCCCAAGGCCGCGCCCCCCCACTCTGAACCTGCCCGGAATGAGTCTCTGAAGGCCGGACCAGCGCCGGCAGGTCGTCCATAGGTCGCGGACGGCCAAGGGACACGAGTATCCAATCAAACCATTGGACATTTTGGACACGAGAACCGAGGAGGTGCCATCATGAAAACCATGATCACGCTCGCGACGTTTTGCATGCTGCCCTTCTGCTCCACGGTCGCGTTCGCCCAGACCCTGGAAGATCGGCTGAAAACGCTTGAAGAGACCCTGATCAAGCAGCAACAAACCATTGCGGAGCAGCAAAAGCTGATCAACGAATTGACTACAGAAGTCCGCCAGCCCCGCTCCCCGGCTTCGCCCCCGGCCGCCGCCTCCGATCAGCCGGCGCCGACCGACGAAATACAGCAACAGGTGCAGGAGTTGAAGGAGAAGGTGGACCAGGTTGCCGAAGCACAGACAAGGACCTTTCCGAGCGTCTTCAATCCGGCCATCGGGGTCGTGGGAGAGACGATCTTCGGCTATCGCAGCAAGGGCTCGGCCCAGACCGGCAGCGACCGGCCCGGCGGGTTTGACGCGTTTCAACGTTCGGTGGAACTGAACGCCGCGGCATCGGTCGATCCGTTCGCCAAGGCCTATCTGGTGGTCAACGGGTCGGCCGACCCGGTTACGGGCGAACTGGCCTGGGGACTGGAGGAAGCCGCTTTGCAGACAACAGCGCTGCCGTGGAACCTGGAGCTGAAGGCGGGGCGGTTCTTCGGCGAGTTCGGCCGGTTGGCCTATATCCACGACCACGAACTTCCGGTGGTGAATCGTCCGCTCGTTCTTGACCGGTATATCGGCGGTGAATCGAGGACGGACGGGGTGCAACTGAACTGGCTGCTGCCGGTCGAGCATTATGTCAGCCTGACGACGGGCCTTGGCACCCAGTTCGGCGGCGATGCGCCCAACCCCAACAATCCCGGGGACAACCGCCGTTTCAGCGGCTTGAATTTCTGGGGCCGTCTGTCCACCAGTTTCGACCTTTCCCCTGAAATCTCCCTTGAACCGGGCATCTCCGGCCTCTGGAATCCGCACACCGTTGACCGGGGCGGCGCTCTTCCCCAACCCGACGGCAGCACGTTCGTCGAACGGGAACGCCGGCTGGTGGGTACGGACCTGGTGTTGAGCTACAAGCCGCTGCGCAACAATCAATTCCAGACCCTCACCTGGGGCACGGAACTGCTGTACAGCGACAACAGTTTCGACGCCACCGATTCATCGGGTGGCTCTCAACCGGGCCGTAACGTCGGCTCCCTGGGGCTGTACTCGTATCTCGCCTACAAGTTCCATCGGCAGTGGTCGACCGCGTTCATGTTCGACTGGGTGGAGGACCCCCAGAACAAGCATGCCCAGACCTTTGCCTATTCACCGAATATCACGTGGTCATTCAGCCACTGGAATCAGCTCCGCCTGCAATATACCTACACCGATCACAACGCCGCATCCGCCCTGGCCGGCCTGCGCCCCGATCACGCCCTGTATCTGCAATGGTCCTGGATCATCGGCTCGCACTCGCACGGCTGGCAGCAACGCTGACAAAGAAAGGAGGTATCCCGATGAAATCAAGACGGTTTGGTTTACTGCCGGTCATCATGCTGGCCATGGTGCTGGGCATGGGTGTGCTTCCGGCGCAGGCAGCCAAAATCCGGGTCGTCACGACTCTCACCGACCTGGCGGACTTTACGCGCGAGGTGGGTGGAGATCTGGTGGAGGTCCGCAGTCTGGCCACCGGCGTCGAAGACACGCATGGAGTGCCGATGAAACCGAGCTTCGTGCCGATCATGAACAGGGCCGACCTGATGGTCCTGGTCGGGCTGGATTGCGAGCACGCATTCCTGCCCGCGCTGCTGGAGGCGAGCAAGAATCCGCGCATCCAGAAAGACAAGCCGGGCTACGTGGACTGTTCCAGGGGGATCACCCCGCGGGATGTGCCCAAATCCACCGATCATTCCGAGGGGGACGTTCACCCGGACGGCAACCCGCACTACACCCTCGACCCGGTGTCGGCAAAGACCGCAATCCAGAACATCTATACCGCCCTGGTGGCCTTTGCCCCGCAGCATAAGGCCGAGTTCGGCCGCAACCGCGACGCCTATCTCGCCCGGCTCAACGCCAGGATCGCCGAATGGGAAAAGCAACTCAGGCCGTACAAAGGCACGCGATTCGTCTCCTATCACGAGCATTGGCCCTACTTCGCGGCACGCTTCGGCATGTATTACTTCGGGACGATCGAGTTGAAGCCAGGCGTCGATCCGACCGCCCGCCACATCCAGGAACTCTCCGCCGCAATGAAGGCCGAGCATGTCCCGATCGTGATACGGGAACCGCAGTTTCCCGAAAGGACACCCAGGCATATCGCCGAACTGACCGGGGCGACCATGATAACCCTGCCCATCATGCCGGGTGGGGTGCCGCATACCGAGACCTACATCAAGATGATGGATTACATCGTCCAAACGATGGCGACCGCCCTGCAGAACAGAAAATAAACCTGAAGGGATCATCCGGGCCGGGGTGAACGGATTACCGTGATCGGTATCCGTTCATCTGCGGCCGGATGCTATCCCGGGACAAAAAGGCCATGAATGACACACTGATAACGCTGGACAATCTGGGTATCGGCTACGAGGCGCACGCCGTGTTTGCCGGCATTTCCCTTGCCATTTCCCGTGGCAGTTTCACCGCCATTCTCGGCGCCAACGGCTCGGGTAAATCCACCCTGCTCAAAACAGTGCTGGGACTGATCCCGCCGGTTGCGGGCCGCATCCATGTCGGGCCCGCAAACGCAGCCGCACCCACGTTCGGTTACGTGCCGCAATCCACCCGGTTCGACCCGATCTATCTGCTATCGGGCTTTGATGTCGCCCTCATGGGGGTTTACGGTCGGGTACGGCCATGGCGCATGGTCCCCCACTCCGAACGCGCCTACACAACTGAATGCCTGCGTGCGGCGGGCGCCGAACCCTTTGCCCATAAGCGTTTCGCGGAACTCTCCGGCGGCCAGAAACAGCGGGTGCTCATCGCCCGGGCCCTTGCCACGCGCCCGGATGTCCTGGTGCTGGACGAGCCCACCGCCGGTGTGGATCGCGAGACGACACGGGCGGTTCTGGAATTCATTTCGCAAATCCACCAGGAACGGAAGATCACGGTCCTGCTCGTGACGCACGACTTTGCATCGGTACGGCAGCATGCAGAACAGGTCATCTGGCTGTACGAGGGCACAGTGTTCCACGGCGAGACCCACGAACTGCTTTCCGCGGAACGGATGGCAAAAATCTTCGAAATGGGGATAGGTTGACATGGATACACTACACCAGATTATTTCGCCCGACTTTCTTCTGCGCAACTCGCTGTACACCAGTGTGCTGATCGGTCTCGCCTGCCCTCTGGTCGGTGTCTTCCTGGTAATGCGCCGGCTGGTGTTCATGGGGGTGGCGCTGCCTCAGATATCTTCGACCGGCGTGGCCATTGCCCTTTCGCTTCCCTTGTGGATGGGTGTCAAACTGGACCACCATGCCTCACAGAGCGTGCATACACTCGCCTTTGCCGGTTCCATGGTATTTTCGCTGGGCGCGATCCTGATACTGGCTGTCCTGGAGCGGCGCGGCCGCGGGCAACCCGAGGGGCGGCTCGGCACCGCATATGTGGTGGCATCCGCCTTGAGCATCCTTTTGCTGGCGAAAAATCCCTATGGCGAGATCGGCTGGCTGGATATGTTGAAAGGAGAGGTCATCACCATCTCCAACTTCGACCTCACGCTGACCGCGGCCGCGCTTGCACTCGTGGTCGCCACCCTGGGATTATTCCACAAGGAGTTGCTCCTGGTCTCGTTTGACCGAGAGATGGCGCTTACGCTTCACAAACGGGTCGTTTTCTGGGACGTGCTGCTCTATGTGCTGATCGGCCTGACCGTTTCAATGGCGGTGCTCAGCGTCGGCCCTCTGATTGCGTTCGGCTTCCTGCTGATCCCGGCCCTGACCGCACATGCGGTCGCACGCACCATGCACGGTTTCACCATTCTGGCCTCGCTGATTGGCGGCGCAACCGCGTTCCTCGGCTTCTGTATCGCTTATGGCCTGGATGTGCCCGTCGGGCCGACCGATGTCGTTCTGCTCGGCCTGCTGTACGCGATTGTCTGGGGTGCGGCCAGGTTCATGCGAAAATGTGCCGCGCCTTGACGTACCGTTAAAGGAGAAACCTATGAAAAAAGTATACGCAGTGTCAGTGGCGCTCATCTTCGCGGTTCTCGCATCTGCCTGTGAGAAAAAAGAGGTTCCGGCCCCTCCGGCGGCGCATAAGAACCTGATAGTCGTGACGACCCTTTTCCCGCTCTACGACGTTGCCCGGACCATCGGCGGCGACAAGGCGGAGGTCAGCCTGATTCTCCCGCCCGGCGTCGAACCCCATACCTTTGAACCAAGGCCCGAGGATGCCGCCAGGGTCACCAAGGCGGACCTGTTTATCTTCACCAACGAATTCATGGAGCCATGGGCAGTGAAGTTCGTCAAAGGGTTGAACGCCGGGAACGTGGCGCTGGTGGACTCAAGCAGGGGCGTTACCCTTCTCAGGGCAGGGGCGGAGGAGGCAGGGGCCGACGACCACGACGGCCGGGGTGACAAGGGGCATCATCACCATCATGCCGGCGCTATGGACCCGCACATCTGGCTCGACTTCGACAACGCGCAAATCATGGTGGACAACATCGCGTCTGCCATGGTCGCCAGGGACCCGGCCAACAAGGCGTATTACCTAGCCAACGCCGCCGCCTGCAAGGCGGAACTCGAAAAACTCGATGCCGATTACAAGGCGGGCCTCTCCTCCTGCGCCAAACGGGTATTTCTGCATGGCGGCCATTATGCCTTCGGCTATCTTGCCAACCGGTATGGTCTGCAGTATGAGTCCGCCTCGGCGGTCAACGCCGATGCCGAGCCGACACCGGCAAAACTGGTTGCGCTCGTCAAGCAGGTCAGGGCCAACGGCCTGAAGTACGTCTACAGCGAGGAGCTTCTCTCGCCGCGCGTCTCCGAGATGATTGCCAAGGAGACCGGCGTATCCGTCCTGTTGCTCCATGGCGCCCACAACATCGGCAAGGCGGATTTCGATCAGGGTGTGACCTTCATCTCCCTGATGAGAAGGAACCTCACCAACCTGAGGACCGGCCTGCAATGCAAGTAGATCGTATAACGACATCATGTACAACGGGCATACCATGGGGGACGCTCTTCGAGCTGCTGTTCCTTGTCGGCTCGCTCTGCATGCTTCTCTTCGGCGGCACTACTCCCGTGGTCACCAGTTTTGCCACGGTGTTTTCCGGCATAGTCCTGGAGGCCCTGCCCTTCATGCTCCTGGGATCGCTGGCCGGTGGCCTGATCGAGGTGTATGTCTCGCGGGAGCGGCTGATAGCCAGGCTTCCGGCCAGGACGTGGCAGACCGTGCTTGGCGCCGCAGCATTGTGTTTTATCTGTCCGGTGTGCGAATGCGCGGTTGTCCCGATTGCCAAGAGGCTGTTGAGCAAGGGATTGCCGGTTCCGGCGGTGATCGCCTTTCTTCTCGGGGCGCCGCTGGTCAATCCGATAGTCGGTGTTTCCACGGC
>JAATGX010000048.1 GCA_015688915.1 Desulfuromonadales bacterium | reverse complement strand
GGGGCCTTCCCGACGTTCAGCACTTTACCTTTAAGGGGCAGGATGGCCTGGAATTTGCGATTCCTTCCCTGCTTGGCCGAACCACCGGCCGAGTCACACTCGACCAGGTAAATTTCGCTCTTGGCCGGGTCTTCCTCTTGGCAGTCGGTTAGTTTCCCCGGGAGGGAGGATATTTCCAGCGCTCCCTTGCGGCGGGTCAGGTCCCGGGCCTTGCGGGCCGCTTCCCTGGCCCGGGCCGCCTCGATGGATTTCTCCAGGATGCGTCTGGCGACCTGCGGATTCTCCTCCAGGAACTGGGCCAGTTTGTCGTTCAGCAGAGTCTCCACATACCCCTTGACCTCGGAATTGCCCAGCTTGGTCTTGGTCTGCCCCTCGAACTGGGGCTGGGGGATCTTGACCGAGATGACGCAGGTCAGCCCCTCCCGCAGGTCGTCGCCGGAGATGGTCACCTTGGCGTTCTTGAGCAGGTTGTTGGCGCTGGCGTAGCTGTTCATGGTGCGGGTCAGGGCCGCCTTGAAGCCCACCAGATGGGTGCCGCCTTCATGGGTGTTGATGTTGTTGGCGAACGTGAAGATCTTCTCGTCGTAGGAGTCGTTGTACTGCATGGAAACCTCGGTCTCCACGCCCCCTTTTTCACCCTTGATGTAGATCGGCTTCGGGTGCAGCGGGGTTTTGTTGCGGTTCAAATACTCCACAAAGGAATTGATCCCCCCCTCGTAGAAAAACTCGTGGGACTTGTTCTCCACCCGTTCGTCAGTGATCTTGATGCGTACCCCGGCGTTAAGGAAGGCCAGTTCCCGCAGCCGCTGGGAGAGCACGTCGAAGGAGAATTCGGTGGTCTCGAAGATCTCCTCGTCCGGCATGAAAGTGACCTTGGTGCCGCGCTTCCTGGTTTCGCCGGTCGTTTCCAGCGGCGCCACCGGATCGCCCCGGCGATAGGACTGGCGCCAGACCTTGCTGTCCCTGCGGATTTCCAGCTCCAGCCACTTCGACAGGGCGTTGACGACGGAGACACCAACACCGTGCAGACCGCCCGAAACCTTGTAGGAGTCGTTGTCGAACTTGCCCCCGGCATGCAGCACGGTCATGACGACCTCGGCCGCCGAACGCCCTTCGCCGGCGTGCATGTCCGTGGGGATGCCACGGCCGTTGTCCACCACCGTCACCGAACCGTCGGTGTTGATGGTCACGTCCACATTATCGCAGTAACCGGCCAACGCCTCGTCGATGGCGTTGTCCACGATCTCGTACACCAGGTGGTGCAGACCGGCACTGGAGGTGGAGCCTATGTACATGGCCGGCCGCTTGCGTACCGCTGCCAGCCCTTCCAGCACCTTGATGCTGTCGGCGCCGTATTCTTCCGAAGCTGCTTGCGTCATGTTCTTTTGTTCACTCATGCGATTCGTTTCCCTCAAACGTCAGATTGCCGTCTTCCACACGGAACACGGCGCAGTGTGCTGCAGCCCCTGTCAGGGCGGGTGATCGTTCAGTCGTCGTGATGAATACCTGAATATCCCGGCAGGAAAGAAACTCCATCAGGTTCCCGTTCCTGCAGGCATCCAGTTCCGAACTCATATCGTCCAGCAGCAGGAGCGGCGGTTCGCCGAATATGCCCTGGAGATTGTCCATCTCCGCCATCTTCAGGGCCAGCACGAAACTCTTCTGCTGTCCCTGGGAACCAAATGCCTTGAGCTGACGGCCATCCATACTAAGCGTCAGGTCGTCCCGGTGCGGCCCGGTCGTGGTGGTGCCGTAACGTTCATCGTTACGCGTATTCCGGGCAAACAGTTCCAGCAACTCCATGCGGATGCTCTTCCGGTCGGTTGTGCTCACCCCTTCGGGACGATAGCCGATACCGGCGGTTTCACCATCTCCGGAGATCATCCCATAGTGGCGTTTCAGCATGGCGTCGAGGCGCGCCACATACCGCTGCCTCCGTTCGATGACCTCTGCTCCGGCCTCGGCCAGTTGCTCAGTCCAGGTGTCCAGCCCCGATCTCTCGGCGCTTTTCAGAAGATGATTCCGTTGTTTGAGGATGCGATGATAACCGTGCCAGCAATGCAGATAACCGATATCTCCCATGTAGACGGCCCGGTCCAGGAAGCGCCGCCGCGATTCCGGTCCCAGCTTGACCATGCCGGTGTCATCCGGGGAAAAGACCACGGCGTTCAGCCTGCCGTGCAGGTCGGAAGCCCGCTGGATACCCTTGCCGTCGATCTCCACCCGGCGGCCTGCCGTTTCCAGGGTCAGCCTGATCCGGCTCACCACATCGCCCGATTCGACCTCCCCCTGGACCTGGGCAATCCGTTCGCCATGCCTGATGAGTTCCGGAAGGCGGACATTCCTGAAGGAGCGCGGGCTCCCCAGCAGATAGATCGCCTCCAGCAGGTTGGTCTTGCCCTGGGCGTTGAGCCCATACAACAGGTTGAACCGTGAACCCGGTTCGATTCGTATCGCTCCGATATTACGGAAACCGGCTATCGCCAAGTGCTTGAGACGCATTCTCCGCCTGTCAGAGCCTCATAGGCATGATCACCGCCAGGAAGCTGTCCGATTTTTCCGGCACGATGATCGAGGGGGAAAGTTCATCCTTGAATCTCATCTCAACGCAATCGGTTTCGGCCACGGCCAGCACGTCCAGCAGATAACGGGCATTGAACCTGACCGCCAGCGGTTCGCCGCCGTAGGTCACGTCGATCTCCTCCATGGCGTCGCCCAGTTCGGGATTGCTCGACGAGATTTTGATGTGCGCCGCGGATATATCCAACATGATCCCTTTGAATTTC